>DATKVP010000396.1:0-8200 GCA_035530015.1 Anaerolineae bacterium
AAGCTGTTCGGTTTGAGCCGTCTTTTCCCCGGAAGCAGGCGCTTCGGGCGCTACAACCTGACGTACCTTGATCCCGACGAGACGGCTGAAGTGGACTCGGTGGTGGGAGCGTTCATGATGGTCCGGGGGGAAGTCGTCGAGAAGGTAGGCGGTCTGGACGAGTCCTACTTCATGTACGCCGAGGATCTGGACTGGGCTCTCCGTGCCAAGCAGGCTGGCTGGAAGGTCTATTACTATCCCAAGATTACTGTACTTCACTACAAGCGAAAGGCTAGCGAGCAGAACAAGGAGAAGGCTAGCTACGAGTTCTGGCGCGCGATGTACATCTTCTATCGCAAGCACTATGCCGAAGAAACTCCGTTCTGGATCCACTACTTGGTGCTGGGAGGACTGGCGCTACGCGGGGGCCGGAGAATGCTGCGAGAGATGGTGCGCTTGGAGAAACAGCGGACGGCAGTGGAGGCCTAGCGGTGAAGGACAAGAGCTCGGTTCTGTTCGCAGGACTTCTGGTGATGAGCGACGTGGTCATGATGGTCATCGCCTTCATCTTCTCCTACTACTTGAGGCTGTGGACCGAGCAACTGACCCCCGCAGAGCTTGGCTACTTGCGGGGCTACGCCAGTGTGATCCTCATCCAGGTGCTCACCCTGGTCTCCCTGTTCTTCTTCACTAGGCTGTACCACAGGCAGCGGGGTTTGTCTCATGTGGATGAGTTCTACTCCGTATTCGTGGCCGTGTCGGTGGGTACCATCATCTCCGTGGCAGCCAACGCGTTCCTCATCAGAAACGGGCCCGACTACTCGCGGCGAATGATCGTCTTCAGCTGGATACTGACCATCGTCCTGGTGACTCTCGGAAGACTACTCTACAGCCGTTTGATATGGAGCCTACAGAGCAGAGGTATTGGCGGAGCCAGGGTGCTCATCGTGGGCACGGGAGAAACTGGTCGCATTCTTCTGCAAACCATGCGCAGATCGCCTGGCTTGGGATACGAGGTCGTGGGGATTGTGAGCCAGGATTCACGCGCTGAGGACAATGGAGTTCCGATCCTGGGAACCACTGATGAATTGCTTTCCCTGGTGCGTTCCGAGCACATCGATGAGGTCATCATCGCATTGCCGGACGCGACCAGCCGTGAGATCTTGCCCATCATCTCGGACTGCCATCGAGCAAGAGTCGCTACCAGGGTCTATCCTAGCGCATTCCAACTCATCACGTCCGATCTGAGCATTGGCCATCTGGGTGGGCTTCCGCTGCTGACGGTGAGGGATACCGTGCTCAGGGGCTGGAGACTGACTCTCAAACGGGCCATGGACATTATGGGCAGCGCTGTTGGCTTGGTGATACTCTCCCCGTTCATGTTGGTCACGGCATTGCTGATCAAGCTCGATTCTTCGGGATCTGCCTTCTACACGCAGGAGCGCATGGGACTGGATGAGAAGCCGTTCCAGATGATCAAGTTCAGATCGATGAGAGAGGGAGCGGAGAACGAGACAGGCCCTGTGTGGGCCGTCAAAGGCGACCCACGACGGACCAGGCTGGGCGCATTCATTCGTCGCCACTCTCTCGATGAGCTTCCCCAGTTCATCAACGTCTTCTTGGGCGAGATGAGCCTGGTGGGTCCGAGGCCCGAGCGTCCCGTGTTTGTGGAGCAGTTCAAGCAGATCATCCCCCGGTACGTTGAGCGACACCAGGAGAAGGCGGGCATGACCGGCTGGGCTCAGGTCAACGGCCTCAGGGGCGATACGTCCATCGTGGCGAGGACCAAGTACGACCTCTACTACATCGAGAACTGGTCCATCTTGTTCGACCTGAAGATCCTAATCAAGACTTTCTTCACATTCTTCCGCGACAAGGCTGCCATCTGAGATCCTCGATGCTCAGGAGCGGCCGCTGCTCCCCACGCGGAGTGTGCATGGTGTCCCCACCAATGCCCCGAAGGATGGAGGTTTCCTGAGTTGGTGGAGACTTGACACCGCGATACTCATGTCGCAGAATAGGCATCGACATAACGGATCGTCGGAAGCACATTGTGACGCTGGAGAGAGCCGAGCTTTGTGATTTCCCTTTGTTTGGCGATTTTCGGGCACCGGCGGAGGATCAAGGTGATAGAGGCTGAGGGCCTCACCAAATACTGCGGGACCTTCGCGGCGCGCTGCCAGATGCAAGGGTTCATACCTTCGCCAGAGTTCCCTCAGCGAGCCAGCGAGGGATCTCTTTGTTTCCGAAGTTGATGGACCTGGAGCATCCTCGAAGTCAGCTCTCGAACAGGGGCGCCCGCTGGCACGATCGAATGTGAGATTGGGGGAATTACTGGCGTATTCGGCAGTGGGGCGTATCCCGCGAGGGGTGTTGTACGTTACTGTGGAGGGGGAATAGTGAATCGCGTGCGGAGAGGGAAAACCTCTGTGCCTCTTCAAGGGTAGTCTGCTGCGTAGGCCTTGGTTGTGGAATGCATTCAGATACACACAACGGCGTGACCTATGCAGTGTCGAGACCACGGCTGTGTCGCCAAGACGTCCTCGTGATGAAACGAGAGAGACACCGCCTGGTTCGCGAGCTCTGCGATGGCCCTCTGCAGAAGCTGACAGGCCTGTCTCTGCGCCTCGATCCCTGTAGGCAGCTTATGTACGGCAAAGAGCCCAGGGCGCTGGATGACGAGCTGGCCCAGTTGCAGCTCGACCTGCATAAGACCATGACAGACGTCAGAGAGCTGATGGTCGAATTGCGTTGTCCGCGTTTGACAAGCCTCAGTCTGTCCGATGTCGTCAGTCGGTACACGCGACTACGAGGACCGAACAGGCCTTCGGGTCGCCGTGGATCTGACCGGTCTTCCCAGTGATGAGTTGCAGTGCTAGCAGAAGCTGGCCACATTTCGCATCCTGCAAGAGGCCATGCGAAACGTCAGGCGGGACGCGGGGGCTTCCGAGGTACGAGTCCGCGCGACAAGGCGAGGATGCAGCCTTCGAGTGTCTGTCGGGGACGATGGCGAGGGGTTCAATCTACTTGATGTCACGGCCAGCTATCCGCGGCGGGGCGTGGGTATGGCAGGGATGCAGGAGCGGGCCAAAGCCGTGGGGGGAGAGGTAGAGATCGATTCGCAGCTAGACCAAGGTACACGCGCTACACTCTCTCTTCCTCTGGGGCACCAGCGCACCTGTTCGCAGAGGATGTTGGCACAGGGCGCATCGCGCCGGGGCGGAGAGGAGTCACTGACAGAGTGACGGTGCTCCATTGACGGAGGCAACAGCGTGTTCATCAACCGCAAGCTCGGAGAACTCAATCTCAAGATCGTCTACTATGGTCCTGCCCTGAGCGGAAAGACCACCAACCTGGAGTACATCCACGCCAACGTCGACCCGAGTTTACGAGGCGAGCTGGTCTCCCTCAAGACTCAGGAGGACCGCACCCTGTTCTTCGATTTCCTACAACTGGAGACTGGGCGGATCAGGGGACTCAAGCCCAAGTTCAATCTGTACACTGTGCCCGGTCAAGTGATCTACGCTTCTACGCGGAGGCTGGTGCTGGAGGGCGCGGATGCGGTCGTCTTCGTGGCAGATTCGCAGGCTGATCGGCTTCGTGACAATGCTGATCTCTATGCCAGTCTAGCCACCTATGTGACCAGGATGGGCCGCAGCCTGCCTGAGTTTCCGGTCATCTTGCAGTGTAACAAGCAGGACTTGCCTGATGTGTATGCCCCCGAGGTGCTGAGGGAGCATCTGTGTGGAGATAGCGTGGCTTGCATCGGTGCGGTGGCGACGGAGGGGGTGGGGGTTTTTTCTACGCTGAAGATGGCAATCAATCTAGTGGTGAGTAGGATATAGTGGGCACTGCGAGATACACGGGGGAAGATGCAAATGGCAGTCGTTGGCGACCTACAGGACATGGATGTGAGCAGCATCATCGCCGTCAACTGCAACCAGATTAACCAAGCGAGGTTGCAGATCTGGCACCGGGGCAGCAAAGCGTGTGTGTTCTTCGAGGATGGGAACATCGTGCACATGACATTGGATTTGCAGGAGGGGGAGGGGGGCATCTCCGAGCTTTTGTCTTGGAGCGAGGGTACCTTTGAACTGGAGCGTGGCATCCCCACTCCAAGAAGGACCGTGACGACTGGCTGGTCGGAGCTGGTGCTGAGGGGGATGCAGCGCCTGGATGAGCGATCCGTCGCGGACGCGGAAAGCACGGTTGGTGAGATCGGTAACATCGGCCCTGCTGAGGATGCGCCTGGGGGCGGCATAGGGGAGCCCAACAAGCGAGAGCTGCAAGTGGTCTTGGGCGAGTTCGGCGCCTCGGCGACCACGATAGTGGCTTCCACCGTCGTCTCCATGCCGGAGGGCGATGTTCTGGCCGGGTACCCCAGCCTCGAGGCCAATCTTGAACCGGGGTCCCATCTTGCTCAAGCGTTGAAGGAGGCTGAGCAGGCGGCCAGCAAGATGGAATGGGGCGCTGTCGATGCAATGACCGTGGTCATGGACAGCTTCACCTTGCATGTATTCGTGATCGCCGACGGGAATGCGTATGTGGGAGTTGTAGCTCCTCGCGAAGTCATTCCAGCAATTATCAGAGTTGCGTTTGACAAGTTCAGGAACCGATTGGAGGAGGCTATGACTTGAGCGGCCATCTACCATTGGCTGTGAGCAGACCCATGGTGTGGCGCATGGTCGTGACCTGGTGGGCCGAACTGCGGACATGGGGTGAGTCCCCGAAGGTTGCGACACTTTTGCCCTGACTGGCCAAACTGGCATGTTCGTCAGTAGTCACATAGCATAGCATGGGGGTGTCCACTGTGAGTGAGAAGGGGGAGCGGAGGAGGTGGGACCGTGTTCCTGCTGAGCATCTGGTATCCTACACTCACTTCGATGAAGAAGGCGAACTAGACGACATGGGCATGGCGCGCACGCTGGATCTGAGCGAGGGAGGCATCCTTTTGGATATGGCGCGGCCCATGGGAGAAGGTTCCTGGTTGGAGATCAAGATGGTCAGTGGCGAGCACATCGTGAAGGCTCGAGGACGCGTCGCGTATAGCCAGAATCTGGCGCCGGACCGCTGGCGCATCGGGCTGCGCTTCACCGAAATCACTGAAGGCGACGCGGTCACCATCGCTCGCGAAGTTGCAGGCTCGCAAGATATCGGAGGTTGAGGAGAATGCCCGAACGACCGGTAAGTTTCGACAAGGATCAGGCCACGAGGATAGATGAGTGTCTCGAGAAGTTGCTTGCCAACACCAGAGGAATCGCCGTCCTCTTCGCCAGTTCAGCCGGACAGCCCTTCGGACACGTGGGCAGCCTCGGCGACAGCGATAGAATAGCACTCTCCACGCTAGCTGCGGGCAGTTTCGCCGCCACCGTGGCCATGGCCAAGCTACTGGGGCAGGCTGGCGCTTTCGATCAGGTCTTCTTCGAGGGCAAGAAGAGCAGTGTTCACTCATCGACGGTGGGAGATGACTTTCTTCTGGTCGTTGCTTTCGACAGCCGGACCAAGCCTGGGCTGGTGAGAATCATGGCCCGGGAGACCGCGCAGGAGCTTCTGGAGATCGTTGACGAAGCCGCGGAGAATGCGCTGGACGAGTCCGTTCGAGACCTGATCGACAGAGAATTTGGAGGTTCGTTGGCGGATGAACTGGACGCGATGTTCCCATAGGACAGCTCTGGTAGCTGGCGATGCTTGGCTGGGAGGTGAGCGCTGATGGCCGATGACATAGATCAGCAATTGACGAAGGCGCTTCGTGGTCTGCGGCAGGCTTCGCCTCATGTGGTGGGTGCTGCTGTAGTGACGGCTGATGGGTTCGTCGTGGCCTCGGAACTGCCGGACGAGAACTACGAGAAGAAAGTGACCGTGATGTCTATGGCGATGCTCACCATGGGCCAGGAGGCTACAGACGAGCTGGGTTCCCGGCACGTGGAACGGGTTCTCGTGGAAAGCAAGGACAGCTACATCGTGATGGTCCATGCTGGTCCCAGTGCCGTGGTCGCCGCAGTTTCCAGCAAGGAAATGGTCTTGGGACTGCTCTTTCTGGCCATGAAAGAGACTTCAGCAAGGGTGAGCAAACTGCTGTACTGATGGGGGCTGTTAGATGAGGGACGGACAAACTGGGAAATCCGGGGCCCATGAGCAAGCCTATCTGAGCCAGGTGCTCCGCGAGATGAACGAGGAAGGTCATTTTAAAGCCTCTGCCCTGGTCAGTATGGAGGGCTTACCGCTTTCCGCAGCCTCTTCGCCGTTCGACACGGAGATGCTGTCCGCCATGGTGGCTCTGGTCAGAAACACCGTTGAGCAGGCCAGGGAGAATATTGGCTTGGATGAAGTAGACGAGGTGTCTGTGGTCCAGGGCGACAAGATGCGCTTGATCTGCCGCTACTTTTCCGTCGGGGAGGAGGACGTCATTCTTGCTGTCATCGCTCCTCCTCATCAGACCTACAGGCGGTTGACGAACCAAGCCATCAGGAGAATCTGGCGGGGGTGGAGGGGACGAAGAAGACCCTAGGTGTATGGAGTCTCTGTTTCGGGAACCCTCGTGGCGCCTTTGCGGATTTAATGGCAGGAACTTGGAGAGAGGAAGGACTTGGTGGCCAAGAAGGACATAGGCAAGCTGTTGACAGAGACGCTGAGGAGCTTTCAGGCGGCAGCGCCTGGTGTGACCGGCTCGGCAGTGGTGAGTGTTGATGGTTTCGCCATCGCGTCGGAGTTGCCGAGCAGCGTAGAGGAGCGAAGGGTGTGTGCGATGTCCGCGGCTATGCTGGCCCTGGGCGAACAGACCGCCACCGAGTTTGAACATGGTGGACTGGAGAGGGTATTCGTCGAGGGCGGTGGTGGATACACTATCGTGACCTCTGCTGGTCCCGAGGCCGTATTAGCGGCCATCGCCAGCAGAGACGCCAAGCTGGGGCTAGTCTTCTTGCAGATGGGACGCACGGCTGAGTTGGTGCGAGGGGTGATGACGGAATAGTCAGCACCAGCCCGTGGTGGTGATTAGTTTGTTGTTTGCTGAGCGCTACCGGGGAGTGTGTGGGCACGCTCATACCGCGTGTATGCATGGCTGTGTCGGTGCCCCGGGAGCGGAACGGAAGGCAAGCGGATCTGAGAGGTTGGTCGGGAGAGGGTCGCGGTTGATGGTCACGAAGGGCAAGCGGGCGCGAAGTCAGCGCCGGTTGTCACTTCTCTGGCAATGATCGCCAGCAACGCAGCGAGGCTCGGGCTCCTCTGCGCACAACAATCTGGGACGTCTGGATAGGTGCAGAGGGTCATCACCGGTCGGCGCCGTCTCGAGCGCCGGGAATCATCAGACGCGCCGCCGACCTCGTCGCCTCTTGGGGAAACCCCCGAGCTGTATCATGGTACTCACTCCTGCGTCGCTGCCAAGACTCTCTTTCGCCCTGTTCGCGTTCTCGCCGTCGTCCGCGAGCGAGAGGTGTTGGCAGAGCCGGTTCGATGTGGTCTGCAACCCCCGTCTGTCCGCGGCGACGGTGGATTTGCGCGGGATATGCAATCGGCGCTGCTCCCGACGTATGGGCCATTGGCTGAACCATCGCAGGACTAGCCAGAAAGTACCATTGACGCAGCTGCGAATACGTGGTATATATGAATAGGAATCTTGGATACTTTGGCGTATAGGGTGAGCTTTGTGTAGACCCTAGTCAGAGAGGACACGTGGCATCGAGCGAGGATGTGAGGTGCCTGCCGTCTTCATCGCAGCATACGTCATCGGCTGAGACAGGCCCTGCATTTCGTGCGGCGTACGAGCATACAGGCGTTGTAGCGCCTGTTAGAGTGTGAACGGGCATTCGCCTGCCCCAGCGGCAGGCGACGTGGCCGTTTTTTTGTGAAACGCGTCAGATTCTATCAGCGGAAGGGAGAGGAAAGGAGCAATCCGGCGATGAGCAATGAGGAGGTCAAGATGGGTGAAGGTGTCAAACCGAGAGTATCACGTAAGGAGTTTCTTAAGGTCGGCGCCGCCGCGACGGTCGCGGTGGGGCTCGGGGATGCCCTGACCAGGGTTGTGTACAAGGGCGATGGGGTCGTAGCCTTTGCAGGTCACGAGGGTTCCATCGTCGTGGACACGCTGCTGTGTGCAGGATGCCAGAGCTGCTCGCTTGCCTGCTCCTTGGGACACATGGGCGTTGAGGACCTTGGTAATGCCAATATACGCATTACTCAGGATTCCTACGCACCGTACCCTGACGATGTGGAGGCGCAGGTT
>DATKVP010000397.1:0-3196 GCA_035530015.1 Anaerolineae bacterium
GAAGGCAAGAGCTGACCGTCGTCGTCAGCCAGGCCGCGCCGCCTCCATCGGGGATCGACCTGGCGATCACAGATCTCTACGCCCAGAGCCTCTATGGGCCGGTCTGGGTCAGGATCACCAACCACGGTCCAGGCACCGTCAACAACGCAACGATCCAGATCTCCTGCCAGTTGGATAAGTCCATCTCAGGCAGGCCCCTGGGCCCGGACCAACCGGTACCCATCCCTATCCCCATAGGCAACCTCAGCCCGGGTCAGACCCAGGCCTTCAACACCGACATTGGCCTCGAGCTGTCCAGCTACCAGTATGACATCACCTGTACCATACAGGTGCCTTTCAACGACCCCAACCTGGGCAACAATACCCACTCTGAGACTCTGACCGAACAGAACCCCGGGGGCCCATGATGCCCATGGGCTGAGACGGACCCCCCCCGTGGATCCGAGCCCCTGTCGGCCCTTGGGCCAGCAACGTGACGCAGGGTTTGTTTGCCCGATGCCAGTCGTGAACACCGGAGGATGAACTTGAAGAAGAGAAGAGGTTGGATCAAGTGGGCGATGGTCACGGTGGTGTCGCTGGTCGTGTTGGCACTGGTTGTGCTGTGCCCGCTGGCGTTCCTATACACGCGCCAGTTGGATCAGGCTCGCGCTGAGTATGAATCACCAACGGTCTACATCACCGTGCC
The DNA here is from genome assembly GCA_035530015.1 of Anaerolineae bacterium. GTDB lineage: Bacteria > Chloroflexota > Anaerolineae > UBA7937 > B3-Chlor > JAUVXJ01. The sequence goes on from DATKVP010000397.1 coordinate 686, forward strand.
CACCTCGGGGGTATCGGCGCCCACCGGCAGCGGAATGTTGGTGGCTGCCACAGGGGTGGGCCGCACCCCCATCACTCGGATGGAGCTGTGGGTGGCCGATGGACTGGTGGAGACACTGGAGAGCGCTGACCCGGAGGGGACGTCGAACTTCGATGCCAGCTTTCAGTTGGTCGTGCCGCAAGGCGCCAACCTGCTCTACGTACGGGCCGTCAATTCGGCGGGTATCATCGGCCAGAGCACGCCGCTGAGCGTCTTCGGCGAGCTGCTCCAGCCCGGTGATATTGTGACCGAGGTCACTGTGGAGGAGGGGCAGTCGCTGGAAGACATCGCAGGCTCATTCGAGATCGACTCCCAGACGTTGCAGGAGCTGAACCCGGATCTGGGCGGCCGGGAGCCTGCGCCGGGCAGTACACTCACGGTGCCTGCGCCCGAAATAGAGGAAGACGATGAGCACGTGGCACCTCCCACCATCGGCCCATCAGTGCCACCCCCGTCGCCTGGCAGCGGTACCGTGCCGATGCCGGGTTCCCCTCCACTTCAGCCCATCCAGCCATCGCCCAGCATTACGAGCACCGTCCCGCTGCCGATAGTAGTTGGATCTTTGCTCCCTCAACTGGCAATCCCTGTGTTTACGCCACCAGCCGCGCCCACGGGCCTGCAAGGCTATGTGGAAGACTGCATGGTCTATCTACGCTGGAACGACAACGCCGGGGACGAGCTGCGCTATGAAGTCTGGATGGCCCCCATGGGCGGGTCTTCCCAGCTCATCGCCTCGCTCCAGCCGGCCGGGGGCGGCCCGGCGTGGGTGAAGTTTCCTGCGCCCCAGACCGGTGGCTTGAGCTTCTGGGTGGAAGCTGTCAACGTGGTCGGCAAGCAGCCCAGCAACATCGTGTGGGTGGAGGTGGATTCCAGATGCCCGACCGCTGCACCTGACCGCTTGCAGGTTGAAGTGGTGGACATGTCCATGGATAGAGCCTACGACAAGGCCTATTGCTACGTCTCCTTTGAAAATGCGCCCGAGGTACGGATGCCGGCGGACGATTCGGAGTTCGTCCAGGTCAGTGGGGGTCAGGGGAACATCGCTTCCTGGGCAGCGACAAGCCGCAAATTCGTTCTCCCGATTCCTGCGGACGACTCCTTGGAGATGACCGGTGAGTGCTGGGGATGGGCGGGCCAGAGGCTTAGCGAGCTCGGCACCTTCAGCGGCGCCTACGCCCGCGAGGCCTGGGATGGGACCAGGCGACCTCTCCACGGGAACACCTACGAGATCGGTCTGTCCGTCCAGGCGTCCGGGGGCGGGGATACTGGTACCAGGGTCACCTATTCATACCGCGACAGCACGATACCAGCGCCCTTCAATTTGAGAGAGGAGAAATTGGGCTCAGAGCCCAGAAAATCGTGGTATCCGAAGCAATGGGAGCAGTGGTTCCAGAATCGGCGGCTTCGTTGGGACTGGACAGGATCGGAGCAACTCACCGGGTTCACGATCTTTCTGAACGGCGCCCAATACAAATCTGTACATGGTGCTAACGTGCGCGATACCACTGTGACACTCCCTGCCCTCTATGATCGGCGAATTCGGTGGCAGGTCGCTGCTGACGCCGGAGAAGCGCAGTCGCCCTTGAGCCAGGAGCTTGCCTACGATCTGCCAAAGTCCCGGGCTTACCTTCAGGTCAAGTTCGATACAATCCGTTGGCTCTATACCTGCGACGGATTCTGGTGCGGTGATTGTTCCACGTGCGAGGCCTACGGCTGGCTCAGCCTCAGGATGGGGGGGCACGAGTCGTTCAAACTATGCGCGTACCTCAGGAAGACGAATGACGTGAAGTGCGGCAACACGTATGCGTTTTCGAATCTATGCTCGTCGGATTGGATCCTGAATGAAGATGTCCCCGATGTGCTCATCCTCCCCTTCGACAAGGAGAGCAAGAACCTCACCTTCGACCTGTGGGTCCACATCTATGACGACGACGGCTGGTCGTCTGGCAGTGATACCATAGCCGACTACAAGCTCAGTCATTCATTCTCTTCGCTTCAACACGCTCAGTCCGCGCTGGGATGCGGGAAGCAGTTCCAGGAGCGAGATTCATCGAAAGACGGCAGTTCGGGGATGAGCTATACGCTGACCGTCTATCCCAATGCGTGCGGGCAAGAGCCTACGTACCTTGGAAAGGACTGGGGGGGTCACCACTAGCGCGACCCTTTTCGATCGATTCGCACCAGTCACGACGTGTGCCGGGTCTCTTCGCGAGGGCTCGAACCCCTGTCACGTCAATCGCCTTGGAGAGCGTAGGATCGTCCAAACTGTCTCCAGAACAATCGCCATGCCGCTCGAGAAACGGCAGGATTGCGACGCGGCATTTCAGCTGTGGACCAAAGCCGGGGGTGTGTACCTGAATCCGACGGTGCTCATTCGAGGACCCGATGCTGGTGGGTCGAGTACCTAGCCTAGATCCGTAACTCTACCACATCTCCGTCGGCCAGCGCGTGATCGCGCCCCACCAGCTGACC
>DATKVP010000398.1:0-16794 GCA_035530015.1 Anaerolineae bacterium
CCGATGATGGGGTGCTGCTCCGTGGTATTGGAGCCCACAACCAGAATGCAGTCCGACTCCTCCAGATCGGGGATGGAATTGGTCATCGCCCCGCTGCCAAACGATGCGGCCAGACCGGCCACAGTGGAGGAGTGTCAAAGACGGGCGCAGTGGTCTACGTTGTTGGTGCCCAGCACAGCGCGCGTGAACTTCTGCAAGAGATAATTCTCTTCATTAGTGCATTTGGCTGACGACAGCACCGCCATGCTATCAGGTCCAGGCTGGCCCTTGAGGGCGGACAGCTTGCTGGCGATGAGATCATAAGCCTCATCCCAGCTCGCCTCTCGAAAGCTATCCTTCTCCCTGATCAAGGGCTTCGTCAACCTATCTGGATGATGGATGAATCCGTGAGCGTTCCAGCCCTTAATGCACAGGGTGCCTTCACTGACGTGATGGCCCTTCACCGGCAACGTGCCTGCCACTTTCCCGTCCAGCACCTGCAAGTAGAGGGCGCAGCCCGTCCCACAGTAGGGACAGATCGTGAGAACATTCCTGTATTCCATAACTAGCTTTCTACCTCCGCGGGCAAGACCAGAGGCGGCTGTTCCTCGAGATCAGCCCCTGGCTCGTAGCCGAACATCTCCCGCACCTCCTGCCGAATGAGCGCGTACAGTGTGGTCAAGGGGATGCCTGCCGGGCAACTGAGTTCGCACTCCCGGCAGCCAACGCACTTGCCTACCGTATGCATCGCCCTGATGAGATGAAAGGTGGGGTATGCCGGGGGCACCTCGCCCCGCTCCACCCACAGCCCCTCTTCGAGGGTGCACTCCGGGCAGAAGCACTGCGGGCAAGCGTTGCGGCAGCCGTAGCACTTGATGCATCTATCGAACTGCTGCCGCCAGAACTCGAAACGCTCCGACACATCCTTCTGCCGTAGCTCGTCTGCGAGCTTGTCCACGACGGGCTCGGCTCTCTCTCCCACATGAGCGTCCACCAGGACGCTGGGATATGGCTTCGCGCACCGGCATTCCTCCGCTTCCTCCGCCGTGCAGGCCAGGCCGATGACCACCACCCTGTCGAGGTTGACCTGGTTGCGCTTAGCCATCTCTATCAGTCCCCGCTCCTCACAGCCTCGGCACACTATGGCTAGCTGGGCCTCGGGATGTTCGGCTTGAATCAAACGTAGAGTACCCGGCAGAGGATACTTGGGCGAGACGGCCAGTTCATCCAGCTCGCCACTATCACAGAAAAGATGAGGTGCCACGTGCCCAGACGTCCTGCGAAGTGCCAGGACCCCCTCAACATCGTCCAACAACCCTTCAATCGCTTTTCTCAGGGGTTCCCGTCTCTTCATGCCAGCACCCGCTCCATTGGCTCCAACTGCCGAATCGTCTCCGTGAACTCATCAACTATCTTGGCGAAGCGCTCGCCCTCCGATGCCGATACCCATTCCAGACGCAACCGCTCCGGATCAATGCCGGCATACTCCAGGATACGTTGCAGGACCGCGACTCGCTTGGCAGTGCGGTGGTTGCCACTGATGAAGTGGCAATCCCCGTAATGACAACCCAACACCAGCACGCCATCCGCACCCTCCCGAAGGGTACGCAGGATCAGCTCCGGCGAAACGCGCCCCGAGCACAGCACACGTATGATGTTCACGTTCGGTGAGTACCGGATACGCGACGTCCCCGCCAGATCAGCGCCAGGATAGCTGCAGTAGGTACATGCATAGGCAACGATCTTGGGTTCATCCATCAAGCAACCTCCAACGCGTGCAGAGCGCCCTCCATCTCTGCCAGCAACTGTTCATCGGTGAAGTGCAACACTGTGATGGCCTTCGAACGGCAGTGTCCAACACAGACCCCACAGCCCTTGCACGCCGTCTCGTCCACTTCCACGTGCCCATCAACCAGTGTCAGAGCGCTGTAGGGGCACGCCACCACACACTCTCCACATCCCGAGCAGAGCCTGATGTTCGCCTGGGCCACGCTAGGCTCCAGCGTGACGCGACCCTTGTCCATCATGGCCATGGCGCCCGCCGCCGCCGCGCCCGCCTGGGCCACTGTGTCCGGGATATCCTTGGGACTCTGACAGGCTCCCGCAATGAATACGCCGTTGGAGGCCGTCTCCACAGGCCCAAGCTTGGGGTGCTTCTCCAGGAAGAACCCGTCGGCGCTGCGACTCAGCCCAAACACGTGAGCTACGTCTGCCGCATCACGTCGCGGTTCCAGGCCCGCGCTCAGTACGACCATGTCCACCGGGATCTGAATCAGTCTACCCAGGTTGGCATCCTCAGCTTTGACCAGGAGCCGGCCCTCGTGCGGAACGACCTCCGCGGGTCGACCCCGTACAAAGATCACTCCCTCCTCCTGCAAGCGCTCGTAGAACTCCTCGTAGCCCTTACCCCCGGTGCGCATGTCGATGTAGAACTCATACACCTCTGCATCCGTTCCATCCTTGACCAGGTGGGCCAGCTTCAAGGAGTACATGCAGCAGACCCGCGAGCAGTGCCTGTTGTAGTTCTTGTCGCGACTGCCGACGCAGTGCACAATGGCTACGCCCTTGGGTTCCTGCCCGTCCTTGGTCACTATCCTGCCCCGGGTGGGCCCGCTGGCATCCACCAGGCGCTCCAGTTGCAGGCTGCTCAACACATTCTCCCACCTGCCGTATCCATACTGACTGATGCGGGAGCAGTCGAAGAGATCGAAGCCGGTGGTCACGAGAATCGTGCCCACCTGCAATTCCACGATCTGGTCCTCCTGCTCGAAATCGACGGCTCCTCTGGGGCAGAGCTTGGCGCAGACGCCACACTTGCCGCTCTGGAAGTACCGGCAGTTGTCCCTGTCGATCACCGGGACCCGGGGAATGGCCTGGGCGAAGGGCATATAGATCGCCGTCCTCGTCCCCAGGCCGTCGTCGAACTCGGAGGGGATCTTCTTAGCGGGGCACTTCTCCTGACACAGCCCGCAGCCGGTGCACAGATCCTCATTGACCAAGCGAGCCCTCTTACGGACCTTTACGCTGAAGTTGCCAACGTGGCCGCCAACCTCTTCCACCTCACTGTGACTCAGTATCTCGATGTTTTCATGCTGTCCCACGGACACCATTTTGGGTGTCAGTATTCAAGCCGAACAGTCTAGTGTGGGGAACGTCTTGTACAGCTGCGCCATGTGGCCGCCGATACTCGGCTCGCGCTCCACCAGGTACACCTTCTTGCCGGAGTCGGCGATACGCAAGGCGGCCTCTATGCCTGCGATACCCCCGCCCACGACCAGCGCCGCCGGTAGCACGGGGACTTCCTTCACTTCCAGGGGTGCGTGGTGCGCTACCCGGGAGACGGCCGCAGCCACAGCACGCTTGGCCCTCCCGGTGGCCTCGTCTGGATCCTCCGTCACCCACGAAACCTGCTCCCGGATGTTGGCCATCTGGAAGTGGAACGGATTGAGGCCTGCTTCCTGACACGCTCGCCGGAAGGTGAGTTCGTGCATCAGGGGGGAGCAGGAGGCCACCACAACTCTGTTCAATCCCAGCTCCTCTATCTTCTGCTTCACCAGATCCTGCCCTGGGTCAGAGCACATGTACTGGTAGGTCTCGGCACTCACCACACGGGGGAGTTCGGCCGCGTATCGTGCGACCGCCTCGACATCCACTTTGCCCGCGATGTTGGTTCCGCAGTGGCAGACGAAAACCCCTATCCTCCTCGGTCTATCACTCATGGCTCCACGTCTCCAACTTATCGGCTCTCGGCATTGCGCACAGATTCCAACACTAGTTCGCTGATGTCCATGGCCCTGATCCGTATCTTCGCCTGGCGTGCCCCGGTGAGGAGGGTCCGCTTGCACTGCTGGCAGGCGGAGACTACCGCCTGGGCACCCGTCTCCTCGACCTGCTGCATGCGCAGCACGCCGACCTGGCCGGTCACCTCCCGGTCCGAGATTTCTACATCGCCCCCGCCGCCACAGCACATGGCGTTCTCGCCGGAGGTGGCCATCTCCCGGAAGTCAAGCCCCGGAATGCTGTTCAGGATGGACCTGGGGGCACCGTACACCCCGCTCTTCCGGCCCAGATCGCACGGATCGTGGTAGGTCACGATCCTCTCCACCGGCCCAAGATCGATTCTGCCGTCCTGGAGCAACTGGGCCAGGTACTCCGTAGAGTGAAGGATCTCCAGTTTTGCGGGAAGCTCGACGAATTCGGGATAGACGTGGGTCCAGGCGTAGTAGCACGACGGGCACGTTGCCACCAGCTTGGTCGGGCCCAGCTCCCGAACCCGCTCCAGATTGTGCCTGGCCAGTTCGCCGACCAGATCCTTCATTCCAGCACCGTACAGGGGGTAGCCGCAGCACCACTCCTGCCCCCCCATGGTGGTGAAACCGACCCCAGCCTTCTCCATAGTTTGTACCAACGCCTGGGGGATGCTGTATGCCTGTGGATAGAACGCCGAGACGCACCCCACAAAGTAGAGCACTTCCGCCCCTTCCTTGCCCTCGATGCCCTCTGGCCGATGCTCGAGGTTCTCGGCCCAGATGAGGCGACTCTCGTTCTCGTCCCCGGAGATATTGTGCTTCTCCGTCACCGTCTCCCGAAGGATGTGGATGCCCTCCGGCAGCTCCAACTTCTCCCGAACGGCGTATTCCTTCAGCATCAACATCGTCTGGGTAAGGTCGATACCGCGGGGGCAGCGCACTGTGCAGGCCTTGCAGGTGGTGCAGAGCCAGAAGGTACGGCTATTCACCACCTCGTCCTTAAGCCCCAACTGGATCAGCTTCCATAGCTGCCGGGGAGTGTAGTCCATGGCATAGGCCGTGGGACATGACGCCGAACACGTCCCGCACTGGATGCACGTGCGGAGCACGCTCAGGTCGGGCGTGACCTCTTCGCCGAACTTCGCATCCAGCTCTCGAGTGGCAAGATCCAAGAGTTCTCTAGCCATGAGCACCTACCCCCTCAGAACCTCTTTGATGGGTGACAGCTGTCTGATCGTCTCTGTGAACTCATCGACGACGTGGGCGAAACGCTCGCCCTCCGAGGCTGACACCCATTCCAGGCGCAAACGCTCTGGTTCAATGCCTGCATACTCCAGGACGCGTCTCAAGACCGCCACACGCTTGGCGGTGCGGTGATTCCCGCTGATGAAGTGGCAATCGCCGTAATGGCAGCCCAACACCAACACGCCATCCGCGCCCTCTCGGAACGTACGCAGGATCAACTCCGGTGATACGCGTCCCGAACAGAGCACCCTTATGATATTCACGTTCGAAGAGTACTTGATGCGCGAAGTGCCCGCCAGATCAGCGCCGGGATAGCTGCAATACGTGCAGGCGTAGGCTATGATCTTCGGTTCGTAGGTCAAGCTACCTCCAGAACCCTCAGGGCCCCGCGCATCTCAGCCACCAGTTCCTCGTCTGTGAAATGCGACAGGCTGATGGCCTTGGGCAGGCAATGGCCGACGCAGGTACCACACCCCTTGCAGGCCGTCTCCTCCACCTGTGCATGGCCGTCGACCAACTCTATGGCGCTGTACGGGCAGGCCAGCACGCACTCCCCGCAGCCAGCGCATCGATCGGTGTCGATGAGGGCGACGTATGGCTGCAACGTGACTTTGCCTCTATCCATCATCGCCAGGGCCGCCGCGGCCGCTGCCCCAGCCTGGGCCACCGTGTCAGGAATGTCCTTGGGCCCCTGGCAGGCTCCGGCGATGAAGATGCCATCAGAGGCGGTCTCCACCGGAGCGAGCTTCACGTGCTTCTCCAGGAAGAAACCGTCTGCGCTCCGGCTCAGCCCAAAGGTGTGAGCTACTTCCACCGCGTCACGCCGTGGCTCCAGGCCAGTGCTCAGAACCACCATGTCCACCGCCAGCCGCCGCAACTCACCCAGCAGGGTGTCCTCGCACTTGACGATGAGTTTGCTCTCCTCCTCGGGGCTCTCCGGCACGTCGGTCACCTCCGCGCCCTTGCCCCGGATGAAGATCACCCCTTCTCTCAGCAGACGCCTGTAGAATTCCTCGTACCCCTTTCCGAAAGCCCGCATGTCGATGTAGAGCTCGTAGACCTCGGCATCGGTCACATCCTTCACTAGGTGGGCGAACTTCAGAGACCACATGCAGCACACTCGGGAGCAGTGCACGTTGTACTTCTCGTCGCGGCTGCCGATACAGTGCAAGATAGCCACGCTTTGCGGCTCGCGACCATCCTTGAGGAGCACCTTGCCCCCAGTGGGCCCGCTGGCGCAGACCATCCGCTCGAACTCCAGGCTGGTGACCACGTTGTCCAGCCTCCCGTATGCGTACTCCGGCGCCCGAGCGGCATCGAAGAGATCGAACCCAGTGGTCACCAGGATCGTCCCCACTTCCAGTTCGAGGATCTGATCCTCCTGCTCGTAGTCCACAGCGCCTCTGGGGCACAGTTTCTGGCACACGCCGCACTTCCCCTTCTGGAAGTGGCGGCAGTGCTCGGTGTCTATGACCGGAACCCTGGGCACCGCCTGCGCGAAGGGCATGTAGATGGCCTTGCGCGTTCCGATCCCCGCATTGAACTCGCTGGGGATGTCCTTGGTCGGGCACTTCTCCTGACACAGGCCGCAGCCGGTGCACAGCTCTTCATCCACGTAGCGGGCCTTCTTGCGGACCTTGACTTTGAAGTTCCCCACGAAGCCAGAGACTTCCTCCACCTCACTGTAGCTCAGGATTTCAATGTTTTCATGCTGTCCCACGGACACCATCTTCGGTGTCAGAATTCAAGCCGCACAGTCCAGTGTGGGGAATGTCTTGTGGAGCTGGGCCATGTAACCCCCGATGCTGGGCTCCCTCTCCACCAGATACACCTTCTTACCGGCGTCGGCGATGCGCACAGCGGCTTCGATGCCGGCGATGCCTCCTCCCACCACCAGGGCCGCGGGCTGAACGGGAACCTCCTTGACCTCCAGAGGTTCGTGACGAACCGCTCTGAACACCGCGGCGGCCACCGCCCGCCTGGCGCGGTCTGTGGCCTCGTCGGGATCTTCGGTCACCCAGGAGGCCTGCTCTCGGATGTTGGCCATCTGGAAGAAGAAGGGGTTCAACCCCCCAGCCTCACAGGCCCGCCGGAACGTAGGCTCGTGCATCAGCGGTGAACAGGAAGCGACCACGACGCGGCTCAAGTCCAGCTCCTTGATGTCCTGTTTGATCAGATCCTGGCCTGGATCGGAGCACATGTATTCGTAGTGCCGCCCCACGACCACATCCGGCAATCCGGCGGCGTATTCCGCAACTACTTCTACGTCCACCTTGTCCGCGATGTTGGTACCGCAATGACAGATGTAAACTCCTACTCTCTCCACCTGAAGTACCTCCGCAACTTCTTCACCCCGGGTCCCTCCTCGGAGAAGGTCACGTCAAATAGGGGGCCAAAAGGCTCCCGGCCGGCACCAACTCCTGGCCCAGACCCAGTTCCTTCTTACCTATGCCCATGCTGACGCCCAACAGCTGGGTGAAGAACAGCACTGGGACCGAGAAATCCGTCCCATAACGCGAATTTACCTGGCCCTGGTAGGCCTCGACATTGAGATGACACAGCGGACACGCAGTGGCTAGGCAATCTGCCCCCCTGCGCACCGCTTCGGCCAGGAGAGTTCGCACTAGCTTGAGGGCCACATCCTGTTTGTCGCCCATCATCAGCACTCCCCCACAACACGCCGCCTTGAGAGGATATTCCACAACCTCCGCGCCCATGCAGGCCAGGAGGTCATCCAAGGCGGTGGGGAACTCCATATCGTCGATGCCGCTGGGTCGGCTGAAGGCACACCCGAGATAGGGAGCCACCTTCAACCCTTCCAGTGGACGCGTCACTTTCTGTTTGATGGCCTCCACTCCCACGTCTTTGACCAGCACGTCCAGGAGGTGTCTTACCGTCACCGTGCCCCGATACTCGAGATCTGCTGCCGCCAGCGCCTCCGCCACCTCCGCCCTCACTTCAGGGTCCTGGGCAAGCCGTTGGTTGGTCTTGTCCATCATGCCAAAGCACCCATTGCAGATGGTCAACACCTCGCCGCCCGGCACCTGTTTCTCGGCTAGAGCCAGATTGCGAGCGTTCAAGGCGTAGGTCTCCACCTCCCGTAGAGAGTAGGAGGGGCTGGAGCCACAGCAGTTCCAGTCGTCTATCTCCATCAACTCCAGCCCCAGGGCTGCAGCCACAGTCCGGCTGGATAGATCGTAGGCCCTGGTGCTCACCTCCTGAGTGCAGCCAGGGTAGTAACTGTAAGCCATCACGCCTCCCCTTCCTGCGCAAGGTGATCGAGAATCCTGCCCAGATCGTCTCTGCCCTTGATCCTATGAGGCAGGAGAGGAAACCTACCCCGCAACAGCATCTTGATCCCGAAGGGAGCCAGCTTGAGCAGACCCAGTGGATTCAGGCTGCCCAGATAGTAGCGAATCATCAGCTCTGTCTCGGCGCTACGACCATGTCGGTCCACTGTGGCCACCATCGCCTGATAGAAAGCTGGACTCCCACTGGGATGCAGCCTCCGCTTCACCGCCATGCGCTTCAGTTCGTACATCAGGTCTGTGAACTGTATGCCCGCTGGGCACCGCACCGTGCAGTAGTAGCATGACGCGCACAGCCAGGGCGTGTTGCTGCGCAGCACCTTTTCCAGTCTGCCAGCTCTTATCGCCGCGATGATCTGACGGGGCGTGTAGTCCATCGCGAAGGCCGTAGGGCATGAGGCTGAACAGGTCCCGCACTGGATACACTTCAGCAGCTCTTTCCTTTTCAAGATAATCTCTTCCTCGGGCGACAACTCCACCTCACGTAGAGCGGCCTCCGCCGAATCCGTAGACATGAAAGCCTATCCTCCTGTGTTCCCTCACTCCTGTCCTTGGAGCAGGATCTTCACCCATTCACCGGGTATGAGTTGCGCCTCATCCAGACCGTGGAGGCGCCGCAACTCGTTCACACTGTCATCAACCGGCAAAGCATATCCGAACCTCAGCACGTTGACAAGGTTCGACTCATGTCCAGCGGGTGGTTCCTCCTCGCGCCTCTTCTCCATCATGATGGAATGTATGTCCACCCCTTGGGGGCAGACCTCCTGGCAGCGCCAGCAAGAAGAGCACAACCAGCTAGAATACTCCTCCTCCCCGCACAGAAAGGAAGTGATGGAATGGGCTCCCAGCCTCTCCACGATACAGACTTCACGGCACAGCCCACACTGCGTGCAATCCTCGAGCAGTGCCTCCATCTCTCCACCACTCACACCGAACTCCCCAGCAGTGCGCGAGTAGTCGCTGGTCCGACACCCAGATCTTCGGCGTCGATGCCCATCGCCAGACCAAGGAGTTGCGGTAGTGTCAGGACGGTCAGCTTCGCCGGGCCACTACTCTTTCCCAGCAGGCCCTGGAAGCGGTCCAGGAGCAACTGACAGTTTCCGCAGGCATCCACCAGCACGTCCGCCACGCCAGCGGAGTCCAGCTTGCGGCGGCCAGCCTCCAGGCCCAGCCTCTCGTCCGCCAGGTAGAGCGTGGAGCCGCAGCAATCGTGCTCAGCATCATAGTCGACCACATCGGCGCCAATCGCTTCCACGATACGACGCATGGCCTGTGGCTTGAGTGGATCATCGAAACGCGCCAGCTCAGAAGGCCGAAGGGCCTGGCACGGGTGCGTCACCGCCACCTTGATTGGCAGTTCTCTGCTCACCTTCTCGCGCAGCTCATCCAGGTGCTCGACCAAGAGCTGGACAAGGTGCCTGGCCTCCATCCTTCCATCGTAACGCAATCCAATCTTATCCAGGGTTTCATTGATCTCAAGTCTAAGGGAGGTGTCATCCAAGGCTGCGCTGGCCCGCAACAGCACGTTGGTGCAGTTGCCACACAGCGTGACCATGTCGCGCCCCATCCTCTCGGCAAGGCAGAGGTTATAGGCCGCGAAATGAAGCCACTTGTCGTTGAAGGACTCCAGCGGAGCGCCGCAACAAGCGGCATGGGGGATGTTCTCCAGATGCACGCCGACTTCCCTCAGCACCCGCTTGGTGGCCTTCTCGTACTGGGGCATGCGCTGAAGAACCAGACAACCGGGGAACAAGCCCATCGTGCGCACAGATCAACCCGCCACTACCCTGGCAAAGTCGGCAGGTTCCACACCCGGGGACTCTATACCATGCTCCGCGTAGAACTCGCGGATCGTCTCCTCGACGTCCTCTGTCCCGGTCCCCGCCAGCGCCTCCGAGAGCTCGGTCAACTGCTCTGCGGGATAGAAGAAGAAGTCACCGGATAGTACTACAGAGGAGATGACGTCATCAGCAATCTCCACATCCCCTCTGATCAGGCCGCCCGGGGCCTTGTATACGAGATGCTTCACCTCCACCCCAGCAGCGATCTTGACCGTGCGCCCCTTCATCGGCCTACCGACCCCATGGAGCCACTCATCCCGGGAGAACTCAGCCTTCAGTCTGGACACCTCGCTCTGCAACTCCTCGTCGACGCCCGCTCTGGGCAGGGGCCCCAGCAACTTCTCGAAGTTGCGCGCCAGGCTCCTGGTCAGAGAGTCCCTCGAAGGCACACTCCCCAGTTCCCGTGCGATGGTGGTCAGGTTTTCCTGCATGCTCTTGTAGACCTTGTCGCGGAACTTCTCGTCCGGCACTTTGAGGACGCGGCTCATCATCTCGTAGTTGAAGCCGAGAATCAGGTTGCCCACAAGCACCAGGTAGTCGCCAATATCTCCAGCACCGTTGCCAGAGATCTTGCGGTTATTGGTCACGATGTCGTTGACTGGCTTGTACTCCGCTGGGATGCCAATCTCGCGATAGGTATCTATAGGGGCCTGCAAGAACTTGCGATAGAATGACGACTTGTCCTGTGGTGCCAAGGCGTTGTCTTTGTGCAGGATCAACTGGTAGAAGATCTGATCATTGTCCAGATAAGTGCCGCCGCCACCAACCTCCCTGCGGAATATGGAGAGATCGTGGGTCCGGCAGAACTCCACATCCACTTCCTTGTCTAGATCCTGATGGTACCCGATGCACACGTAGGGATCGGCCGGTGACAGCAGGACCAGCGCCTCGCGACCTAGACGGGGCAAGGCGTGGTAGATCAGCTGTGACTCGGCCCAGGGTACACTCCCCAGATCATACAGGTGCATCTGTCCCTCCGACGAATATGACTAACTCCCTCTAAGTTTACCACGATTGGCGGCCCTCATCAACAGCATGGCTCATACGAGCAGTACGTCAAGGGCCATGGCCAGAAACAGCACGAACAGATACGGGCTGGAGACCTTGAACATCACCCAGGACTTCTCACGAGAGGGGTGGAGCGCCAGGAAGAAGTTGCTCACGGTCACGAACAGCCCGAAAGCCACCGCTGCGGCCAGATAGATCGGCCCAAACCCGCCGACGAAGTAGAGGGCCAGTGAGAGCAGGTACATGAGCACAACCGTAGCCATGGTGCAGCGGGTAGTCCTCTCCAGCGAGACGACCGCCGGCAGCATGGGCACGCGGACTCTCTTGTAGTCGTCAGCGTAGTAGATGGCCAGGTTCCAGATATGGTTGGGTATCCAGAGCACCACCACTGCGGACATCAGCAGTGCAGTGAGATCGATGCTCCCCCAGACGGCAGCCCACGCCGAAAGCACCGGGATTCCACCGCTGAATCCGCCCAGAATGATATTCCAGGCGCTTCTCCGCTTCAGCAGCAGGCTGTAGATCAGAACGTTGTCCACGAACCCCAGTAGGCCGAGCACAAAGACTAGAGGATTGATGATCCAGGCCACGGCCAGGGAAACCACGGTCAGCAGGAGCCCCCAAACGAGTGCCTTCTCCGAGGGTCGGATCCTCCCACTGGGGATGGGCCTTCGCCTGGTCCTTTCCATCACCTGGTCCATGTCGCGATCGATATAGCACGTCAACGTGTTGGCACCGGCGCAGCCCAGGGTTAGCGCCAGAAGGGTCTTGGCGAACAGATCCAGGGGCAGACTCCGCCCTCCAGCCGCGACGATCATCGTGGCCAGTCCGGTGAAGACCAGCAGCAGAACAGAAGCAGGCTTCGTGACCTCTACATAGGCCCACAGCCGCCGAAACAAAGAGGGAGAGCTCGAGCCGCCAGCCTGGCCGACTTTTCCATCTCCCTCAGGGTCAGGTCCATAGGGACGCACGGTATCGCTCTCGATCAGAGATCAGCCCTCCATCGCCGCAGCCACCAACTCCACGAGGTCCAAGACCCGCATTCGCACCTTCTCCTGGCGAGCAGCAGTCATCAGCGTTCGCTTGCACTGCTGACAAGCTGACACCAGGACCTGGGCTCCTGTCGCTTCGGCCTGCTGGAGACGTCGCCGCGCAACACCCTCTACCAGCTCCTGGTTGCACATGGCCACATCGCCCCCGCCGCCGCAGCACAGTGCATACCGCCCGCTCTCCTCCATTTCGATCAAGGAGACCCCGGGTATGCTTCTCATCACGTTGCGAGGCGCCTCGTAGACACCGCTGTTCCTGCCCAGATCGCAAGGGTCATGATAAGTGACGGATCGTGGGTACTCCCCTAGTTTGAGGCGCCTCTCGGCAAAGAGTCCTTCCAGAAGCTGGCTCATGTGCAACACTTCAATGCCCAGAGGCTCACCGATGATCTTGGGGTACTCGTGCAGCCAGGTGTGGTAGCAGGAAGGACACCCCGCCACCAGCATCCTGGCTCCTCTCTTCCGCACAGCCTCGACGTTGTGTTTCACCAACTCCAAAACAGCGTCGCCCATGCCAGCGATGATGAGGGGGTATCCACAGCACCGCTCTTCGCCCCCCAGCGTCGTGAAATCGAGGCCAGCCGCCTCCATCACCGTCACGGCGGCCTGGGGTATCCCATAGGTCTGGGGGTAGAAGGACGGGGTGCAGCCAACGAAGTACACAATCTCGGCTTCCTCCCTACCCCGCACACCTTCCGGCACCTCTTCCAGATTCTGGCTCCAGATCAAGCGCTCTTCGTTGTTGTCACCGGAGATGTTGTACTTCGTGGTTACCGTCTCACGCAGGGCGTCGAAAGACTCCGGATAGTGGCCCCTCTTGACCATCTCCTCTCGGGCGACCAGCCAGAGAGAGCGGGTGTCGATGCCCACCGGGCACACTTCGGCGCAACGCGCGCACAACGTACAGTCGTAGAGACCTTTGGAGAGATAATTCAGAGCCGCTTCGCTGGGAGTACCGGGACCTCGCAACCAGGTGCGAATGCCAAACCGCTTCCTCACCAACGATCTCAGACCTTGAAGCTTCTCTCTGGGCCAGCCAACCGGATCCCCGATCTCAGGGCAGTTCGAACACCATTCTATGCACAACCCGCAACGCGTGCACGCATCCAGTTCGATCAGTTGCCGTACAGTGAGCTTCTCTACACCCATCGACAGCTATTCTTTCTCTCTCAGCAGTCCCCGGATAGTCACCAGCATCGGGCCCACCAGTATGTGGAAGAACTTGCTGAAGGGCAGATAGGCAACGAACGCCGCCACCAGAACAGCGTGCACCCCCCAGAGATACGGGTACAGGGAAGACCATGGGACGGGTGCCAGGCGCAGCACCAGCGAAACGGCATACCCCGCGAAGGGGTACATCGCCAGCGCAGAAGGCACCCCGGTCACGATGAGGCGGGCTCCCTCTACAATGAACCCGAAGCCGAATATCCCCCCCAGGAGTGCCGTGATGGCCACGTCACCGGCGGTGGTGATCTCCCTCATCTCCTTGTCCACAGCTCGACGCAACAGGGCGAAGATGGCGCCAACGACCACCAGGAACGCCAGGAAGTCGTACGCGAAAGCCACTGGTGGGGCGTTCTTGTCGATCAGAGTTTGCGTCAGTGAGGCCGTAGGCCAGAACGTTGCCATGCACCACGTCAAGAAGCCCAGCAGAAAGCGCCCCAGGAAAGGCCAGAGGATGAGCCCGTGCATGAGCCACCGGCTCACGCTCTCCTTGAGCGTGCGACGGAGGAGAATGCCATCCAAGAGGAAGTACTTGAGCAACGTGAATACGCGGCAGGAGAAGATAATGCCACAGGCGTCCGCCGCAACATACGATAGCTTCTCCCCCACAGAGAGACCATCTTTGCCGTGCACTGTGCCCCTCAGCCACACGGAGGAGGCCAAGGCCAGCCCTAGACCGAAGACGAGCAAAGCCGGGGCGGATACCCAGTCCGTGCGCAGACCACCGCCCGATCCCGCCAGATGGCCAGCGTAGAGCACCGGGGAGGCATCATGACAGGCGAAGCACAGCACTCCCTTGGGCGGCAAGGCGGCACTGGCAGCCCCTACCTCGTTGCCCGCAAAGTGGCATCTGTTGCACTCCACGGGCTTGGTCATCTGGTGCGCGGTCCTGTCCAGCGCCATTCCCTGCGCATCGTAGATACTCAGTTCCACAACTCCGGCCTCTGCATCGCGAACCACCGCATCGGGCTCGAAGTGGCAGGCACTACACTCCACCGTCAAGTGGGCATCTCCATTGGCGATGTGCTGAGCCACATTGCTGTGGCAGTCCGCGCAGGCCAGAGGGGCTCGTTCCTCGTGAGGCGAGTGGGCTACGGTGCTGTGACAGTGGGTACAGGATACGTAACCGTGCCTCGTCCCCTCGTACACCTCTTCTTTCACCTGCAGCGAGACTTCCTGCCCTTCAAGCTCCCTGGAGATGCCAGGTTCTCCGTGGCAGTCCAGACAGAGGGCGTTGGCGGCCTCAACCCCCGCCACTGTGTCCAGATTGGGCTGCCGGTGGCAAGCCCAGCACTCCTGTTCCTGGGGCTCCTGAGCGAAAGAGGGCGCGGCGGCAAGGAGCAGGAGTATCGCGAGGCTCACGATGCAGGAAGAAATCAGGCGAATCCTCACTTTACCCTCGATTCCTCCATCAGGCTGGGATCCTCTTGCATCCGCTCCCACTCCAGTGCGTGCTCCTTCCTCAGTTCCTCCTCGCTGACTTTGCCGGTGAAGATGGATGTGTCCACGGGGAACTTCTCCGCCCGCAAGTGGGTGTTGAACATGTGGACGACGAAGATGAAGCCGACCGCCAGCACCGCCTCGTCACTGTGCATGATATGAGCGATATTGATCGCTATGCCGGGCAAGAATCGCGCGGCGAACTCTGGGAACCACAGCACCAATCCTGAGAGGCCGATGATCAACACTCCCCAGAAGACAGCCCAGTAGTCGAACTTCTCCCAGTAAGTGAAGCGGTCGAATTTCGGCCGTGGCCGCCGACCGATGAAATACAGGAAATGCTGCCACAGATCGACGGCGTCCTGCGGACGCGGAAGCATGGAGGGACCGCGGAAAACGGGGCCTTTTCGCCGCACCAGATAGTAGACGATGAACACCAAATGGAGCACGCAGTAGAAGGCGATAACGATCGCGCACACCCGGTGGAGCAAGCCTGCGCCGGGCACACCTCCCATGAGCTGCATGGCTGTCCTCGCCCAGGTGGTGGTCCTGAACTTCTGCGACATTCCAGAGACGGCCGCACCAGCGAAGCTGACCATGACCAACACGTGGATGAAACGATGGAAGAGGTTCAGCCTCCAGTACTCAGTCGTCTTCTCGGACATCTTCATCGTCTCCGCAGCTTCTCGTGGAGCCCGCGCAGAAGCCAGAGCAAGCTATGACCATAGAAGAACGCCAACACGCTAACGGTAAGCACCAGGAAGAAGAGCTGGACGAAGAACAGCAACACAAACTCGCGCGCGTGCGAAGCGTCAGCATCTGGGGAAAGGGTCTCCTCTGCGTGGATGAGGAAGCCAGCCATGTTCTCGTTGGCGCCCGGGTGGCACTTCCGGCAAGCCTGCACTGCGTCCTGCGGCTGATCCAGTGCGATCACCTGGTGAGACCCGTGGCAGTCTGCGCAAGAGGCCGAGTCCGCGAAATCCAGGTCCACCGCCGTCTTTCCGTGGTAGTTCTCCAGGTAGCTCTCCAGCTCCGAGGGGTGACACTGTCCGCAGATATTGACCTGGGCGTCGATGACCTGGAGCCGCGACAACACCTGGCGGTAGTGAGGATCATGGCAGTGACCGCAGGTCGGCGCGGAGTACGCGCTCTCCGACGGCGTTGCCCCGCTCAGGAGTTCGGCATGTATCCCGCGTTGATAGTACTCATACTCCTGCGGATGGCAACTCGCGCAGGCTTCGTATGGGAAGGTCTCCGTGGCACTGCGATCGAGGTTCTCCGGGTTGGGGTGCTGCTCGGCGCCTATGTCTGTGTGGCAAAGAGAGCAATCCATGCCGCCATGGACGCCCTGGTTGTAGCGCTGTACGTCAACGTACCAGGAGACAAGTTCCGGCTGCCTCGATGGTCGTCCTGAGATCGGGTGCGCCCGCTGCGTGACCAGCGCTACGGCGGCTAGTAGGATCACCGCCACAGCTGCCAGGCCCAACACAGATACCGACCTCTTCAACGATGCTACCCCTCTCGTTCTTGCCGTGGACTACCCTGAGGCCACCTCACCTCAGGTTCCCAGGTAGCGCGCTTCGCACAACCTGCTCACAGACACAGTAAAGGGCGGAGATGCCCGCCCCTTGGCAGCCGACTGTCCATGTCCGCCGCGCCAGCGACCAAACACAATCGGTGCGGGGCAGTAGAAGGTTACAGCGGCGAACTAGGCCTATTGAAGGATGTCTTTGAACTTCTCTATCTCCGACTCTATGAAAGACTGGAACTCAGCGTCGGAGACTTTGAAGAGACTGTCAAGTTCGCCGAGGTCAGAGGCCTCGAGCTTGGCGAGCCAGCCTTCTCCGAACGGGTCATCGTTGATGGGCGCTACGTCCCATTCCAACTCCTCGTTGGCCTCGGAGATGGTACCACTGACCATGGCGGCGATACGCCCTACCCACTTGCCCGA
>DATKVP010000399.1:0-2859 GCA_035530015.1 Anaerolineae bacterium
CCCGGCCACGACGCCATCTTCCTGGGGACCTTCGACGACGTGGAGTTGGTGCAAGAGTACCTGGACGATGCCGGCGTGACCATCACCCTGGCTGAGGAGGAGGCGACCCCGGTCGCCGGCGTGGGCGAGGAAGAAGAGCCCATGGACACCATCGAGGTGCAGGGGTTGGGTACCGTCCCCATCGCAGGTACGACCCTCTTCGTCGTCCGTCCCAGCCCCGAACGGGTGGCGGTCATCGCCCTGGCGGAGAACGGCGATGCGGCCATGGACGCCCTGGATCAACTGGCGGCGGCCGCTTTCTCTCCTTGCGTGGAGAGCGACGGGGTGATGGTCTGCTCCACAGGTGAGGCTGCGGAGGGGGTGGGCCTGGACGAAGGACACGAGCCTCCGGAGGAAGAGGCGACCCCCGGCCCTGAGGAGACCGCTCAGGAGCAGCCGAGGATAGGCTCCCTTCTGGAGTCGCAGTCCGCACTGGCGGCGGGCGTGCCGTGGCTGGTGGAACTGGCGGAGGAGTCGTACGAGGAGACCTCCCAGGCGGGTGAAACCTACGTTTACACCGTAGCCCTCGACCCTTCTCAAGATGCACTGTGGATCTTCGGCTGGTGCGCCACCTCCAGGGAGCTGCTGGAGCAGAACTGGGAGGCGATCACTCTCCTCTTCACGCTGAACGACGAAGAGGTGCCCATGTCTAGCTTCGCCATGATGGAGAGCGACTTCGAGGATCAGGAGTGCCGCCTGTATTATGCCCTGGTCACCGACTGGCCCCTGGGCGACCACGAATTGACCACCGAAGTTACCTTCGAGACGGAGTTGGACGACGGCCAGGATATCTTCCCCGCCGGCACCCACTACTACCAGTATATCGTGACCGCAGGCGGCTAGGCGCACGAGCGCTTCTCGTAGCTCCCCGCCGATTGGGCCGGGCGTACCGGTTGGCCCCGATCACGCAGGGTGTATGCACCCTCCCTTGCCGCCGGCCTACCGCCTGCTCCACACCACTTGACAGCTGAGAGCATTCGTGCTAATGTTGCACGTGAAGGTATACATTGAGCCCGGCTGTCCCCGGTAGAAGTGGCTCACCCATAGCTGTTTTCTCACCCTGGACTGCACGGGTCCGTGTAGGTGCTGGATCCCGATGGAAGCCCTTGCTTCTGAAGGCACAGCCGCACCTTCAAATACACGAAAGGAGTATGGAACAGCTGTGGAAGAGGGAAGAATTCAGGGAACCGTGAAGTGGTTCAGTGATCGAAAGGGGTACGGCTTCATCACCCGAGAGGAGGGCGACGACGTATTCGTCCACTTCTCGGGCATCCGGACCGGCGGCCCTCGTTCGCTCTACGAGGGTGACAAGGTGGAGTTCTCCATCGAGACGGACCGCCGTGGCCCCCGGGCGGTGGATCTGGTGGTCACCGACGCCGCCCCGCGCCAGGGCTTCGACCGCTACTAGCGCCGGGCCAGCTGAGCGCGATCACAAGAGAGCCTCTGGACAGTCATAGTATCTGATATCCCTGAGGCTCTTTTCCTTTACCCCGTCTCCTCCTGCGCAGTGGAGCACACCGGAAGTGTGGTTCTACACTCCGCCCTCATGTGGAGGTAGGTCACTGGCATCATCCGCTAGGGGGCAAGGATCGCCCTGTCCAGTCACGCATGCCCTCGCCGTTGTGCGGTCCAGGGCTCAGCATCACCTGATAGGTGTGGAAGGAGTATCGCAAGAATGGGAACTGAAGCAAGACCCTCGGCCAGCGACATCGTCTATCTCTTCGGGGATCGCTTCGCCAGGAAGGCTCGCGTCGGAGGGGCGAAGCTGCTCTACGGAGGCAACAAGGTCAAGCTCAGCGATCTGGCCAACATCCTCATGGTAGCCGCCTTCGCCGACCTAGCGAGTAGAGGATACGTGGGGCTGGAGGCGGTGAAGGAGAAGAAGTTGGGGCTCTTCACCTCACGCGACGTACAGGTATCGCGCCTCAGTGCGCCGGGGGAAGCCCTCTACGGCCTGGACGCGGCGATATGGGACAAGCTCAGCGATGATCCCAAAGAGGATCGCGTACGGCCCATCATCAGCAGGATCCTAGGCGGCGAGCAGATGAACCCCTGGAGCGACATCGCAGATGTGGCCAAAAGCGGACTGGCCGAGCAGGGCTACTTCAACGTGGAGAAAGAGGAGTTGCGCTTGCGGCCAGACAAGTATCACTGGTCGGCCAACGAGGAGCTGATCCTACCCCACGAGGGAGGAGTCGACGAGGTCAAAGCCATGCTCTCCTCCCTGGAATCACGAGAGCCCGCGCTGTACAAGCAAGTGCAGGACTCGGTGAAGAAGGGCATTCAGGCCATGGTCGAGCAACCGGACTATGACGATGACTAGGGGCGCCGGGACCGTGGGCCGCAGCGCAGTGCATGCGTTCGTTGGCCCGTCCCCGGGACCTGCTGGGCCTGCTGGCTGGCTGCAAAGGGACGTTGACAGGGAATCATGGTTTGCCTGGTTCGTCAATAGACTTGACAATCATGGAGATTAGTGCTATCTTGGGGCGGAGAAGGTACACACCGACACTGTCTGTCGCAGGTGAAAGTAGCTCTGCCAGAGCTGTTTCCTCATCTTCGACCCAGCGGCGCGTTGTGTAAGTGCTGATCTCGATGGAGCCATGAGGCTTCCTGAGGCACAGCCGCACCTTCCATAATGATGAAAGGAGAGCAGCTATGGCAGAGGAAAGAACCACAGGGACGGTCAAGTGGTTCAGTGAGCGCAAGGGCTACGGGTTCATCACCCGCGAGGAAGGCAAGGACGTATTCGTCCACTTCTCGGGCATTCGCGCAGGCGGACCCCGTTCGCTGAACGAGGGTGACAAGGTCGAGTTCTCCATC
>DATKVP010000400.1:0-2584 GCA_035530015.1 Anaerolineae bacterium
GGCGATCTTGCTGCCCACGGGCGACCAATCCGGCAAGGAATCACTGGAATCGTCGGTGAGTTGCCTGACATTGCTGCCCGTGCTGTTCATAATAACCAGGACATTGGCTTTGGCCACAATCCGCGAACCATCGCTGGACCAATCGGGGGTATCTCCCAGGCCGAGGTCGTTCTCGGAATGGTTCGTGAGCTGATGCGTGCGTAGCTGGGAATTGTGGCGGAAGAACCTCTGGGTGGCATAGACCAGAGACAGGCCATCGGGGGACCAACGAGGGACGCTGTCTTCCAAGGGTTCGGCGCCGCCACGCGGCCTCTCGCGCCCGCCGCCTCCCACGTCCGAGACCCACATTCCTCGATTACTGCTGTCCCACGATCTGTAGGCGATGCGGTTGCCCGCCAGATTCAGAGCAGGCTCACTGCCTGTAGGGATCACGTTGATGTCATTGCCGCTAATGTCGACGATATGAATCTCGTAGTGAGTCTGTCCACCAACATATCTGGGGTAGGCGATCTTGCCACTGAGGCCAGCGGGCCTCGGCGTGGAGGTGGGGGCAGGGACCGTTGGACTGGCGCTTGGCTGAGTCGCCGTCGTCGATGGAGCCAGGGTTACGGTCGGCTGGAGCGATTCCTCAGGCGTGACTTCCGGTGTTCCACCAGTTGGTGTGAGCTCAGAGGTAGGGGAGACCTGAGCCACCACCTGGCCCAGCTGCACGCTGCCGGCCATCACTCTGAAAATGGGCCAGGAAACCTGTTCCCACGTCTCCGACGGCCCGATTGCCCAAGTCCCGTACCAGCCGGAATCCTTCACAGTCGCGGCAATGTAGATCGTCGTAGGCGCCTCAAGCCCCGAAATCTCTCCTCGCACCGTGGCCCATTCCCACCCAGCGAAGGTGGCTGGCTCCACACCGCCCAGTTGGGACCCTATGGGCAGGTCTATCAGCTGACGCGCTTTGATCAGCGCGCCCATACTGTCCATCCCTTCCTCATCCGGAGCCAGCGGTAGAGAACTGATGAAGAAGATGTTGCCCCGCAGGAAGTCTATGTCCTCCTCGTTCTCCGCAAAGATGGTCTGAAGTTCTTCCTCTCGGACAAACCACGTGCTGGGATACAGCAAGGAGAAGTCCAATTCAGTTCTGCCATAAGAGGAGAAAGAGATCCCAGTCGGTAGGGCGCCACCGCATTCCATCAGTCCTGCCTGTGCGCTCTCAAGGTCGGGATCAAGAGCGAGCGCCTGCTGGAACTCGGGAATCGCCCTGTTGCAGCTGTCCAGCTGCACGTACGCCTGGCCCAGTCTGGCGTAGATGTTTGCGTCCTGCGGCTCGGCACCGAGGGCCAGCTGATACTGCGCGATGGCGTCTTCGTATCGCCCCTCGTTGAAGAGAGCATCGCCTGCCGCGACATACTCGCTAGCCGACACAGCTGCCGTCGGCAATGCTGCGGGCACGGTGCCCACACCAGGCAACGCGGGGGTTCCCCCAACGAGGCCAGCCACGAGCGTGCTAAGGGGCCGGCTGGGTAGGATGAACTCCGAGATTACCACCGACAGGCCGCCGAGGACACAGCACAGGGCGACCACCGCTACCACCACGGGGACGACGAGACTAGATCCTTTCCTCCGGCGCTCGGGAACGGGCGCCGCGGACCTCACTGACGGTGGGGCCGAAGGCGGCTTGGGCGGAGCAGCTTGTGTGGAGGCAGCAGCTCGTTCTGCAGGAGGCTCACCCTGGACCCACCGTTCTCCGTCGTAGTAGTACCACAAGCCGCTCTGAGCTCCGATCATCCAGTAGCGGCCCTGCCCATCCAGGACTTGCAGATGTCGCAGCTCGGCCTCGAACTCCCGCTCATCTATCTCGCCTGCATCCAGTCTTCTCCTGAGTTCTGTGAATCCTCTTTCGGCGTCACTGAAGTCCATGACGTGCCTCCCTGTTTGTCCAAGACAGCTCGGGGTCTCTGTGGCGGGACCTATTGCGGGTTGCGGTATGCAGTTACACCGTGCACTGGTCGAAATAGCATCCCTGCAATCCTCTGCTAGTCTGGTGGGAAGATGAACACCCAGGTCTCGCTGGGCGGGCTGGTTGGTGGGTCGAGAGGGCCCTCAGGCGCCTCGCCCTGCTGCGCTCTGACGGTGACGTACCAATAGAACTTATCATCTACAGCGGCGCCGCGTCGAAAATCCGGGAATATCCAGGTCGTCTCCCTTACGTATTCTCCCCAGTATTCGGTGGTGCACCCGTTCCAACATACCTCCACGTGATAGTACTCATCGTCGCCAAGGTTGTCCACCAGCTCCCAAACCAACACGGCTTTGTAAGCGCCAGCGCGTTCGGCGCCGTTCTCCGGCAGCAACAGCTTCGGAGCCTCGTGCCTGAGCGTCAATGTCGGCTCAGGGGTCGCGCTGGGCCTCAGCGTGGCTGTGGCACCGGGACTAGGTGTCGACGTGGGTACTTTCTGCGTAGCGGTGGCCTCAGGCGATGGTGAGCGCTCGCCCGTGGGTGAGCCGGTGATCCCGCCGGATGTCGGTGCAGGCGTGCGTTGGGGCAGTGGTGTCTCGGTAGGAGCGGGAGTCAGCGTCGGGCTCTCCGTCG
>DATKVP010000401.1:0-4453 GCA_035530015.1 Anaerolineae bacterium
TCGGCTCTGGAGGTGGTCCACACCGTCCTCCACTCGGGGGCCAAGTTCGGGGGCGGAGGCTACAAAGTTGCCAGTGGACTCCACGGAGTAGGCGTCTCAGCGGTCAATGCCTTGGCGGAGTGGCTGGAGGTGGAGGTCAGACGGGACGGCAAGAGGTACTTCCAGCGGTACGAGCGGGGCGTGCCGACCAGTCCTGTGAAGGTGATAGGCGATAGCGTCAAGGGCACGGGCACTGAGACTACCTTCCTGCCCGACAAAGAGATATTCAATACCATTGACTACAAGTTCGGGCCCTTGGCCGAGCGCTTTCGAGAGATGGCATTCCTTACCAGAGGCCTCCGGATTGTCTTCCGAGACGAGCGTATTGACCAGCGACGAACCTTCTACTTCGAAGGCGGCATCATTTCCTTCGTCCGGCGACTGAACTGGAACCGAAAATCCCTCCACGACCCCATCCACGTCGCGAAGGAGGTCAATGGGGCCGTAGTGGAAGCCGCCATTCAGTACACCGATGGCTTCGCAGAATCCATCCACGCCTTCGCCAACAACATCAACACAGTGGACGGAGGAACGCATCTCACCGGCTTCCGGTCCGCCCTCACCAGAAGCATCAACGACTACGCCCGCAAGAACAGCCTGCTGAAAGAGAATGATCCGAACTTCTCTGGCGATGACGTGCGCGAAGGCCTGACAGCCATCATCAGCGTCAAGCTGACCGATCCACAGTTCGAGAGCCAGACCAAGGCCAAGCTGGGCAATGCGGAAGTGAAGGGATTGGTCGAGTCTGTGGTCTCTGAGGCCCTCTCGACCTTCATGGAGGAAGATCCCAGGGGGGCCAAGGCCATCGTCGAGAAGTGCCTCGTCGCTTCTCGTGCGCGAGCCGCCGCGCGGAAAGCGCGAGACCTCGTGGTCCGCAAGAGCGCTCTGGAAAGCCTGACCCTACCCGGCAAGCTTGCGGACTGCTCGGAGCGTGACCCCTCGAAGTGTGAACTCTACATCGTGGAGGGCGACTCAGCAGGCGGATCGGCCAAACAGGGCCGCGACCGACGCTTCCAAGCGATCCTGCCCATGCGGGGCAAGATCATCAATGTCGAGAAGGCCCGCCTCAACAAGATCCTCAGCAACAGGGAGATAGAGGCGCTCATCAGCGCCCTGGGCACAGGCATCGAGGAGAGTTTCAACCTCGACAATCTGCGCTACCATCACATCATAGTCATGACCGACGCAGACGTAGACGGCGCCCACATTCGCACTCTGCTCCTCACCTTCTTCTTCCGCTACATGGAGCCGATCATCAATAGTGGGCACCTGTTCATTGCTCAACCTCCATTGTACCGCATCTCCACCAGATCCAACGAGTACTACGTGTACAGTGAGGACGAGAGAGAACGACTGATCAAGAAGCTGGGTAGCGTCAAAGTGGAGATGCAGCGGTACAAGGGACTCGGTGAGATGAACCCCGAACAACTCTGGGAGACCACCATGAACCCGGAGTCGAGAACGCTCCTACGGGTCGCGATAGATGATGCGGTCAGGACCGACAGCACCTTCGACAAGCTCATGGGCCCAGCCGTCCCACCGCGAAAGCGGTTCATCCAAACGCACGCCAAGTCCGTGAGGAATCTGGATATCTAGGACGGCGCTCCCTGCCGTCTGTTTCCGAGTCACGCGGCAGCACCCAGCGGACCGGCGCCCCCGATGCCAACACTGCCCAGCGACCTAGTTCCCGTTCGGGCAACACGCTTGAGGAGTAGCGCAGATGCGCGATGACGTGCTCAGGTACAACACCGTATCTTCCAGATTCGGAGAGGTGACCTTGATTTGGCGCGAGGACGAGCCGGGACCAAGAGTGGTCGAGATCCTGCTGCCCAGTCGGCAGGGACGGCTCGATCAGTTCGCCGCGCTACGTGACCGGCACGAGACTATGGATCGCCTGAGCGAGGCCCTATATGACTACCTCGAGGGGAAACCAGTCGAGCTGCCCACGCACGATCTCGACTGGGGTCGCTGCTCGGAATTCCAAAGGTCCGTCCTCGTAGCAGAAAGGACCATCCCCAGGGGACGCGTCGCCACATACCACGAGCTGGCAGCGCGTGTCGGAAAGCCAAAAGCAGCCAGAGCTGCGGGGACCGCCCTCGCGCGCAACCCATTCCCCATCATCGTCCCCTGTCATCGAACGATCAGAAGCGACGGCAGCCTGGGAGGCTTTGGTGGAGGCCTACCCATGAAGCGGGCCCTGCTGGAGATGGAGGGTGTCGCCTTTGACCAGAGGGGCAAGGTGGAACGCGAGTTCTTCTGGGATTGGACCACTGGCGCTTGATCGTCCGTCGCGGCCAGCGTTGGCGCCCCAGGGCGCGTGGGGCCCCTTTCCATCCCTCTGATGTGGTCCACCTATCCCAATCTCAGGCCCGGCTCGCTCGTCGACCGCAGTTCTCAACACGATACTCTCACCGCCCCATTGACCCATCACCCTCAATGAGGTATAGTTCCCGGCACACAAGCGGGTGAATATCGGACGAAGGGTTGACCTATGGATATCGCCATCGCCTCCGACCACGGCGGATTCAGCCTGAAAGATGAAATAGCCGAGCTCTTGAAGAGTATGGGGCACACGTGCCATGATCTGGGTCCCCAAGACGGCTCCGCGGTGGACTATCCGGACTACGCACAGAAAGTGGCCACTGCGGTAGCCGAGGGCTTGTGCGCGAAGGGTATCCTCATCTGTGGCACCGGGCAGGGCATGGCTATGACCGCGAACAAGGTGAAGGGCATCCGCGCCGCTGTGTGCCAGGATACCTACTCGGCCCGCATGAGCCGAGAGCACAACGACGCCAACGTACTCTGTTTGGGCGAAAGAGTGGTCGGTCGTGGACTGGCAGCAGATATCGTCAAGACCTGGATCAAAGCAGAGTTCTCCGGCGAGGAGCGGCACAGCCGACGAGTGGCTAAGATCTCTGCCCTCGAACACGAATGATCCAAGCAGGTCCCTCAGACTACGTGGCGTGTCGTCTCAGTGAACGATCTGGCTTTGGTCTGACGCTGGGGGCTCTCGGCTATCTCTCATCCGGGTCCCGCATCAGCGTCTACTATCGGTTCCTGATCCGCTACCGTATGCTGTCCACTAGCTAGAATCATGGCCCAGCGCTCCCAGGTCCACATCCTAGGCATACGGGTCGACGACGTGACCTACGATGAAGCGCTCGCCCGGATGGAAGAGTTCATCGCAGACGGGCGCCCCCATCAGGTGGCCACGGTCAATCCGGAGTTCATCATGACTGCCCGAGGGGATCCCAGCTTCGCACAGATCCTCAATCGGGCACACCTGAACCTACCAGATGGCCAGGGCCTGATCTGGGCAGCAAGCCTGCTGGGTGTTTCCCTGAGGGAGCGAGTGACCGGAATTGACACCGTGGTCAGGCTAGCCCAACTATCGGCCGAAAAAGGGTACAGCATCTTCCTGCTGGGTGCAGGCGAGGGGGTAGCTGCGGCGGCAGCTCACGAACTGCAGCGTCGTTTCCCCCGACTGGAGATCGCTGGCACCTACGCCGGATCGCCGGCACCTGAGCAGGACGATCAGATCATCGATCGTATCCGACGTGCCAATCCGCATCTGCTACTAGTGGCCTACGGGGCGCCCCACCAGGAGAAATGGATCTCGCGAAACATGGAGCGTGTTGCCGTCCCGGTGTCCATGGGAGTCGGCGGAGCCTTCGATTTCATCTCTGGAGCAGCCAAGCGTGCACCAAACTGGGTGCAACGCCTGGGCCTGGAATGGCTGTACCGCCTTGCGCACCAGCCGTGGCGCTGGCGCCGGATGCTCGTCCTGCCCAGATTCGGCCTGCTGGTCTTGCGCGACAGCACTAGATAGGAAGTGCGGAGGAAAGAGGGAAGGTCATGGATTTCACCACTCTCATCTGGCTCTTCTTGATCTTCGCAGCATTCACGCCTGCTCTACAGAGACGATATCAAGAAGCATGTAGGCGGTTTGTCTTGCAGCGCTTCGAAAAGAAGCGCAACTCCCGTGTCATCACCCTGATTCATCGCCAGGAAACGATGAGTTTCCTCGGCATTCCATTCTCTCGCCACCTCGACATTGATGACTCCGAGCAAGTTCTGAGAGCCGTCCGCCTCACACCTGAGGACATGCCCCTGGACCTGATTTTGCACACACCAGGCGGCCTCGTGCTGGCTGCTGAGCAAATCGCGCAGGCACTGGTGCGCCACAAGGCCAAAGTCACCGTGTTCGTGCCCCACTACGCCATGTCAGGTGGTACGCTTCTGGCCCTGGCCGCTGATGAGATCGTGATGGACCGGAACGCTGTTCTGGGACCGGTAGACCCGCAGGTGGGCCAGTTCCCAGCGGTATCGATCCTCAAGGTCTTGGACAGGAAGGAGATCAACGAGATCGACGACGAAACATTGATCCTGGCAGACATCGCCGGTAAGGCCATAG
>DATKVP010000402.1:0-4733 GCA_035530015.1 Anaerolineae bacterium
AGCAAAGAAGCCTCTGACATGATTCTCACAGATGACAATTTTGCCTCCATCGTCGCCGCGATCGAGGAGGGCCGCGCCATCTTCGACAACATCCGTCGTTTCATTCACTTCCTTCTGTCCTGCAATATCGGCGAGTTGCTAGCCATGTTCCTGGCCTCACTTCTGGGACTGCCCTTGCCCTTGTTGCCCATCCAGATCCTTTGGGTGAACTTGGCTACGGACAGCTTGCCCGCGCTGGCCCTCGGAGTGGAGCCGGCCGAACCAGGGGGCATGGAGAGGCCTCCTCGACCTCCGTCGGAGGGCGTGATCACTAGGCGCATTGCCAGCATCATGCTCATGCAGGGGACGGTAATCGGGATCCTCACCTTGGGTGCCTTCGTGATCGAGTACTTCGTCATGGGCGGCAGCGTGGAGAGGGCAAGGGTCATCGCTTTCTCCACCACCATCTTTGCCCAGAATGTCCACGCATTCAACGTGCGTAGTAACAGGCATTCCGTGTTCAAGCTCGGTCTCTTCAGCAATCCGTGGCTGTTGGTCGCCTTCGGTGTTGTCATTATCAGCGAGCTGGCAGTCATCTATGTGCCGTTCCTCCAGCCCATCTTCAAGACCATGCCGTTGGGCGCACAGGACTGGGCGCTCGTGGCCACACTGGGCTTGATGCCACTGGTGATCGTGGAAATCATCAAGCTGGCTAGTCGTAATCGGCTGGTCGGTCGCGCGTAGGCTAGGCCAGCAGGATCGGGGAACAACTCGTGTCCAAACCCTGGAGCGAGTCGACGAAGCGCTGGGTTGTTGTCGGCCTCGTGGTGGCCGGGTCGCTGCTACTCTATAGGGTTCGCAGCCTGTTGCCTCCCGTAATCATGGCGTGTCTCCTGGCATACCTCCTCAGCCCGGTGGTGGGACGGTTGACCCGGCTGCGCCTCTCACGGACCCAAGCCACTGTGATCAGCTATCTGATCCTTCTCCTCTCACTCGGTCTGGCGGTCTCCCTGCTGGTGCCCATGGTCGTGCAGCAGATCTCCTCAATCAACGTCGACTTGCAGCAGATCTATCAGAGCGTGCTGCGCATCATGCGGTCTTACCAGACCATCACCTTCCTGGACTACTCCATCGAGTTGTCCGATCTGTTCGACCAGCTCCAGGACAGTCTGATACAGCTTGTCACGAGCTTCGCCTCCCGCTCGGCTGAAGAGATGCTGGGGATCGCGTTCGGCCTGGCCTCGGGTTTTGCCTCCACATTCGTGTGGCTGATTTTTGTCCTGGTGGTCTCTTTCTGGCTTCTCAAGGATGCTGGCGAGATTACCCGAGGCGTTGATGGGCTTGTGCCTCCAGACTACCGGGATGACGTCGATGCCCTGCGTGGCAAGATCGGCGTAGTCTGGGATTCGTTCTTCAGGGGACTGCTGCTTCTGTCCCTGACCGTCGGTGTGATGACCGTGGCCCTCACTTGGCTGGTAGGCGTGAAGAACGCCTTGCTGCTTGGCATCCTGGCGGGTGTGCTGGAGGTGGTTCCGACCCTGGGGCCGATCATCGCTTGCATCCCTGCGGTAGCCGTAGCCTATTTCCAGGGCTCCACCCATTTGCCTCTTGGCAATGGCTGGTTTGCTTTGCTGGTGCTGGGATTGTACGCGGTGATCCAGCAAGTGGAGAACAACTTCCTTGCGCCGCGAATCATTGGTGGAAGCGTGAAGCTCCATCCTCTGGTCGTCCTGGTGGGTGCTATCGGTGGCTACGCGCTGGGAGGAATAGTAGGTGCCTTCCTCGCAGCGCCAGTGATAGGCACTTTCAAGATCCTGGGGCAGTACCTCTACCACAAGCTGATCGAGGTGGAGGCCCCAGTGGAATTGCCGCCTGCGACGCCTCTCTCTTCAGAGCGAGAGATACCCGAATCAGTAGCTGCGCACGCGAGGGAGCAAGACGATGCTGAGGCCTGACGACCCCGCCTTCCTGGAGGTCAGGGCTACGATCGAGGCTATCCTCTTCGATCTGGACGGTACCTTGATCGACACCGATGATGCTTTCCTGGAGGGGTTGGCAAGCAGGCTGGAGGGGTGGTCGCGAGTATTCACCAATCATGATCCAAGGCCGGTATTGCGTCGCGCTGTGCTTGCCGCTGAAGGGCCGGTGAACGCGTTCATCTCTCTGCTCGACGTTGTGGGATTGGATGACGATGTTCTGTCCATCGGCGACAAGCTTCGCGAAGTGAGAGGTCTGCGCGTTCAGGGTCGGTTCGTCACGGTCATTGGCGTCCTGGAGATGATCCGTGATCTGCAATCGTCCTACCGGTTGGGGGTTGTCACCTCGCGCTCTCAGGCCGATGCTTCTGCATTCCTCCGGCAGTTCGAGCTGCAGCGTCTCATTGAGGTGGTGACCAGTAGAGAGGATACTCGGAGGCTGAAGCCTCATCCTGAACCGGTACGACATGCAGCCACCCTATTGGGCCTGTCGCCTTCACAATGCGCGATGGTGGGTGACACTGCGGTGGACATGGTGTCGGCGAAGAGGGCGGGTGCCTTCGCCGTAGGGGTTTTGTGTGGGTTCGGAGAGCGCGACGAACTTCTTAGGGCCGGGGCAGACCTCATACTGAAGAACACCGCCCAGTTGGCGGCCTGGTTCTGAATCGCAGCAAACGCTCAAGGAACTGGTTTCTCTTCGGTGGTCGCTTCCTCGTCCTCCTCAAGGGGTTCAGTGCTGTACAGCTTATCCAGGCTCTCCACTCGGTCCACGAACAGCGTGCCGTTCAAGTGATCGATCTCATGCTGTAGCGCCCTGGCCATGAGTCCTTCAGCCCTGATGCGAAAGGGCTTGCCGCGGCGGTCTAGCGCCTTGACCACGACACGCTCCGCCCGAGTCACGTCGCCGACGTATTGCGGCATGGAAAGACAGCCCTCTTGCTGCTCCTCGTCGCCCCAGGTTTTCACTACCTCAGGGTTGCAGAGGACGATTACTCTGCCATGATAGGGATCGTTGTCCTCTTCTTCCTCATCCTTCGGCACCTCTATGACGGCTACCCGTAGCGAAACCCCGACCTGAGGCGCGGCCAGCCCCACCCCGGGTGCATCATGCATGGTGTCTACCAGATCATCGATGAGTTCTTGCAGCGATGGCCCAAAGTCACGTACCTTTTTCGCTTTTTCCCTCAGCACGGAGTCGTTACTCGGTGCAAGGGGTCGAACGCTCATATATTGCCTCCGTCATCCGGGTTCTGGGCTTGCAGGGTGACGTGCGCTTTGCTGTCAATCGAGAGGTCAAGCCCCGGCAGCCTGCTTCTCAACCTTCAATCTGAGCCGAGCTGCAGC
The DNA here is from genome assembly GCA_035530015.1 of Anaerolineae bacterium. GTDB lineage: Bacteria > Chloroflexota > Anaerolineae > UBA7937 > B3-Chlor > JAUVXJ01. The sequence continues at coordinate 3,300 of DATKVP010000402.1, forward strand.
ATCGCCACAGCCTCGACATGGTAGGTCTGCGGGAACATGTCTACTGGTTGGACCGCGAGGAGCTCGTATCCAGCCTGTATCATTCTGCCAACGTCTCGGGCCAGCGTTGCCGGGTCACAGGAGACATATACTACCCTGGGCGGAGCATGCGCGACCAGGGCGCTTAGCGCCTGTTTGCTCACTCCCTGTCGAGGTGGGTCAAGGATCACCAGATCTATCGCCTCTTCAATGGTGGGGAGCAGTTGCTCTGCGCTGCCCTGCAGGAAACGCAGATTGGTCATCCCCTCAGAGTTGTACCTGGCGTCTTCGATGGCGACCTCACTGCTATCGATGCCGATGACCTCTGCTACTCTGTCCGAGAGACCTACCCCGAAGGTTCCCACTCCACAATAGAGATCCAGCACGCGCTCGTCACCCTGGGGGTCCGCATACCGATTCACCGTGGTCAGGAGTTGTTCTGCCTGGGAGGTGTGGACCTGGAAGAAGCTGGTGGCGGAGATGCGGATCGATCTGCCGGCCAGTCGCTCTGTGATGTAGTTGTTGCCCACGTAGGTGGCCGGTTGCCCGTCTCCCAAGAGCAGGACGCAGGAGACGGGCACATCGATCTCGACGCCTGGCGCTTCGTGCCCCGCTGTCTCCAGGATGAGCAATCGCTCTCCGGTGGAGATTCCAGCGCGGAGAGAGACTCTCTCCAAGTCGGGGAAATTAATGTCCAGTGAGGAGAACATATCCCATAGCAGCGGGTGCATGATGAAGCACTCGGTTATGGGCACTACGTCGTGCTGTTCCGCGACGATGAACCCTGGTTGGCCCGTCTCATCCAGGTGTAGTTGTACGTGGTTACGGTAGTTCCACGGGTTCTCGGCACGGATTGTGGGCTCCACCGGCGCGTCGGGCACGTGTGCGATCCGTGTCAACTGGGATTGTAGAATCTCCTCGCGAAGCTTCACCTGTCTGTCGTAGGCGATGTGCTGCCAGTGACAGCCGCCGCAAGTGCCGAAGTGCGAGCACCGCGGTTCGACCCGATCCGCGGAGGGTGTCTTGATCTCGACAAGGCGGCCGCGCGCATACCGGGCTTTCTCCTCTGTCAGCTCGATCAGCACTTCCTCGCCGGGCAAGACGTATGGTATGAACACCACCTTGCCCTCGTGGCGGGCCAGGGCGCTGCCGCCGTGGGCCATGGTTTCCACCTGGACTTGTATCATCTCCGCATCATTCTGGCCTCAGGAGGCTGAAGGCATAAGTGTGTATGGATAGGATGTGCGCTGCTTTGACTCATCTACGGTGTTGTTTTACGAAGTCCTCCATCCGGCTGAGGGCCTCCTCGATTTCCACCAACGACGTTGCATAGGCGCAACGAACGAAGCCCTCCCCGCACTCACCGAACGCTGTGCCGGGTACCACTGCCACCTTCTTGTCGTAGAGCAGCTTCTC
>DATKVP010000403.1:0-4385 GCA_035530015.1 Anaerolineae bacterium
AAGTCCGCAGCCGCAGCGTCACTATGTACTACGAGGTGCTGATGCAAGAGACAGGGCAGCTTCTGGTGACAGGGCATACGAAGCATTTCTGTACGGACCAGGAGGGTCGGGTGCGGCGATTCCCGCGAGACCTTGTCGAGGCCTTCTCCAGCAGGGCGGAGACGAATGCCTGAGATCCCCGATCTGGAAGTGATCAGGGAATACCTGGAAGGCGTGCTTCCTGGGCAGCGGATCGAGAGCGCGGAAGTGCTTCGCCCTCTCGTGGTGCGCAATCTTCTTGCAGGCGATTTCGTCTCCGTCCTCAACGGCAACCGAATCAGTGGCGTGCGCCGTAGGGGCAAGTTCCTCCTGTTCGACCTGGAGAGTGGGGAAACCGTGGTCATCAACCCCATGCTCGTGGGGCGCCTGTCGTACTGCCAGCCGGACCAGCGACGCGCAGCCAAGACGGTGCTCATCCTGCACCTGTCGAACGGGATGCAGCTTCGCTACGTGGACTCCAAGTCCATGGGGAAGGTGTACCTGACTCCAGACGAGAATTTGGCCCCCCGCTTCGCCGGGCAGGGGCCTGACGCCCTGGATCCCGCTTTCACGGTGGAGGCCTTCCACGAGAGGCTGCGGACTCGGCGGGGGGAGATCAAGGGGTTGCTGGCCAATCAAGCTGTCCTGGCGGGGATAGGCAACGCCTATGCCGATGAGATACTGTTCGAGGCCCGGCTGTATCCCTTCCGGAAACGGCCCAGTCTCTCTGCCGAAGAAGTGGAGTCTCTCTATCAGGCCATGCGGAGGGTGCTGTTGGAGGCCATCCTGGTCCTCCGAGAGCGCGTAGGCGACGACATAGACGTCAAGATCAGAGACTTCCTGAGCGTGCACGGCAAGGGTGGATCGCCGTGCCCCCGGTGCGGAACCCCCATCTCGGAGATAAAGGCCAGGAACAAGCTTACCAACTTCTGTCGCAACTGCCAGCCGGGCCGGATGATCGAGGGTTAAGCCATGAACAGGTTACGGTTTGAGAGATTGGTGGCGGAAGCTCTGGACAGTCTGCCGCTGGAGTTTCAGGGGAAGATGGACAACGTAGACGTGGTGATAAAGCCCTGGCCGACCCGCGAGCAGATGAGGAGAATGGGCCTCCCTCCTGGTGAGACTCTTCTCGGCCTCTACGAGGGCATACCTCTGACCGAGCGTACCTCTCGCTACGGTCTTGTGCTGCCCGACAGAATCACCATCTATCAAGGTCCTATCGAGGCTTGCTGTCGCGGCGCGGAGGAGGTCCGTCGCAAGGTGCGGCAGGTGGTGATGCACGAACTGGGGCATCATTTCGGCATGTCCGAGGAACGCTTGCGGGAACTGGGAGCGTACTGACTAGAACTCGGTCGCGCTGGTGAACTCGAATCTCCCGATCTTCAAGGCTGGTACTCTGATCCCCCCGATGAAGCTTTCCATGAAGGCCTCCCGAGTCAGTCTTGTCTCGCGGGCGATTTGCTCCGCCTCCCCAAGGGCCTCCAGGAGGTTCTGGGTAAAGCGCAGATTCTTCACCGGGCCAACGATCTCGCCATCTTCTATGAGGAACGTCCCATCGCGGGTCATGCCAGTGACGATGGTCCTCAAGGGATGTACCGGCCTCACGTAGTGGACCCGGGTCACCCAGAGCCCCTTCTCGGTCGAGGCCAGCATCTCCTCTTTCGTAACCTGGCCGCCAGCCATGGCCAGATTCCACGCGAAGGGTCCGATGGAGCTCGGCGCGGGCAGCGCGTGGCCGGTGGATTGTTTGCTTTTCTCTTTGCCCGCCGTGTAGCTATCGTACACCGGACCCTGCACCACACCCCCATTGATACATTCAACGCGCTGCTTGGGCACACCCTCGAAATCGAAGGGCATGGGGAGGCTTGTGGGGTCGAAGCCATCATCGTAGATGGTGATGTTATCGCCCGTGACCTTCTTTCCTAGGCTGCCGGACATGAAGCTCTGGCCTTCCTGGAAGGCCTGTGCTCCGAAACCCATGTAGGCCAGGTAGGCCAGGAGCCCTCCTACGGCGTACTCCTCCAGGATGACCGTGTATTCCCCAGGCGCGGCCTCCGCGGGGTTCTGGCTGCGAAGGGCCTTGTCGATGGCTTCTCGGCCCACTGATTCGGCGTCTATCTCCTCCACGTCGAGAGAGCAGGCGGCGGCGTACCCAGAGCCCTCGTCACTCATGATCACGGTCCTGAGATCGGCCAGTGTCGTGGGGTAGTAGGCGAAGATCCCCAGCGAGTTGCCGACCGCGTATTCGTAGGTTCGCGTGGCAAACGCCCCAGACGCATCGAGACCCTGCTCGCGAGCCGGCAGGCAGATAGTTCTCGCGGCCTCCGCTCTGCTGCGAGGCGTGCAGCTCTTGGTAGCTTGGACGAACCCGTTCACTTGTCTGATCGGCTGCGGTTGGGGGAGCGAGAGGAAGTCCGGGTTGTCCCGCTGATAGCTGGCGGCGGTCATGGCAGACTCGACAGCGCGCGCCAGGCCCTCGTCGCTGAGGTCGTTTGTGGAGCCGACGCCTATCTTCTTGCCCAGTACAACCCTGACTCTCACGTCCAAGTCCTGCCTGGCCACGTTCTGATGAATGTAGGAAGTGGCGAATCGCGTCAGTTGTTCGTCTTCTCCCACGATGACCACTTCCGTCTGGTCCGCCCTGGAGAGCGATAGGGCGTGCTCGATGCGCTCCCTGAGCTGGCTTTCACCCAGCATGGCTTCTTCCTTTCCCTGCACCTATCGCATCACTCCCACGTGGACGTTGCGAAAGCGGGCTGTGCTTGCCCCATGGCCAACATGGGCCACTTGAGATGGCTGCCCCTTGCCGCAGTTGGGAGTGCCCCACACGTCCCAGTACTTGTCGTTGCAGATGGCATCGCAGGAAGCCCAAAACTGGGGAGTCATACCCGCATAGGTGGCGTTCTTCAATAGATCTCCCCGCTTGCCCTTCTTGATCTCGTAGGCCATCTCTGTCCCGAACTGGAAGTTGAGGCGCTTGTCGTCTATGCTCCAGCTCTTGTTCATCTCCATGTAGATGCCGTCGTCGGTGTCGGCGAAAAGGTCCGCCAACTCCCACTCACCGGGCTCCAGGTTGATGTTGGTCATGCGGATCAGGGGGATGTTACCCCAACCATCAGCTCGCATGGCGCCGTTGCTGCGCTGCCCGAAACGACTGGCCGTTTCCCTGGAGGTGAGGTAGCCCACGAAGATCCCATCCTTGATCAGATGGGTACGCTGAGCCGCCACGCCCTCATCATCGTATCCGAAGGTACCGAGGCCGCCCACCACGGTTGCATCGGCGGTGATGTTGACGATGTCTGAACCGTACGGGAACCCCCCCAGCTTGTCGGGCGTCAGGAAACTGGTACCCGCATAGCTGGCCTCGGTTCCCAAGGCGCGATCCAGTTCGGTGGGATGGCCGCAGGACTCGTGGATCTGGAGGGCCAGTTGTGTTGGACCCAGGATAAGGGTGGTGACCTGGCTGGGGCACTGACGGGCAGACAACAGGGCCACCGCTTCCTCTCCGAGGCGTTCGGCGTTGGCGAGCAGATCGCACTTCTCTATGAACTCGTAGCCCGCCGTTCCCTGGTTGCGGCCAAAGCTGTTGGGATGCGAACGCCTCTGGACCTCATCATGACCTACCGCCGTCGCCACCAGGCCAGCGCCAGTTTCCGTGATCTCCTGCTCAATGAGGCTCCCTTCGGTGCTGGCGAAAAGCTGGCTCTTGCGCATAAAGAGCATGTTGCCCTCCGCCACCGCCACACCCCTGGTCCTGCGCATCGCCTCGTCGCACGCCAAAAGCAGATCGACCTTCTGGTCCAGCGACACCTGGAAGGGGTCCACCTCCACGGGCGTGTGATAGGTGTCCACGTGGACCTCTGGAGGACCCAGGTCCAGCCTACCGCCTTTCACCAAAGCGCTCGCCTGTGCGATATCGATGGCCAGCGCCGTGATCTCGTCGATGGTGTTTCTTTCGAGGCGCGCGGTGGAAGCGAAACCCCACGCCCCATCCGCGATGACCCGCACGCCAAAACCCTGGTTGCTGCTCAGAGAGATGGCCTCCACTGTGCCGTTCTTGACGATGACGCTTTGGTTCTCTCTGTGTGCGATGCGGATGTCGGCGTAGGTGGCACCCAGCGTCTGCGCGAGATTCAGCGCGCGAGAGGCTAGTTCTTTCAAGGGACTCTCCTTTCGCCAAGAGCTTCTGCCACTATTTGACGAGGAAACGATCGTATGGTAGACTTAAGGGTGACCAACGGTTGTGTTTCGTCAGGAGCATGATATGCCGCTCTACGAATACTATTGCGACGACTGTGAATGCAGGTTTGAGGTTCTGCGCAGCTTCAGCCAGGCTGACAAACCTGTCGCGTGTGTCGAATGCAGCG
>DATKVP010000404.1:0-3548 GCA_035530015.1 Anaerolineae bacterium
GACAGGGATGAGGTAGAGGCCTTTCTGAGTGGCTTCGCTCTGCTGGAGTGCGAGGACGTGCCGGGTAGCCGCTCCGGAAGCAACCACTGGCAGATTCTGGCCAGGCCCGAGCAGTAGTGTCGGAACGAGAGACAGGCGGTGTGAGAAAATAGCCCTTCCCTGCCGTTAAGGGAGGGGCCCTCGCCGGGCGCGTTGGCATTGGGTGGGGTTGGCCTTGCGCCTGAGGGTGTGATACGATGCTGGTCATAGGAAAGAGAAAAGAAAAGGCATCTGGGCGCGGCGGGTTTCACGCGCGAATAAGGAGGTTGTTGTGAAGAAGCGAACGTTGGGTAAGGCGGCGCTCCTGGCTGTGATGATGGCAATCCTTCTCACAGGGTGCGTGGGTGGCGGTGAGGCGCGCACCGAATCCGAGCGCGTGGAGCTGGGCACCGCCGAGTCTGCACGGGTGCAGATTGACATGGGTGTGGGGGCGCTGGTCATCGAAGGTGGGGCGAACGACCTGCTGGAGGGGGAGTTCACCTACAGCCACGACAGCTGGAAACCTGTGGTGGAGTATGAAGTCCGCGGCAGCGAGGGCCTATTGACCGTCAGCCAGCCGTCCGACCTGGGAACCATCGGCTTTCCGAACGTCAAGTACGAATGGGACCTGCGCTTCAACAGTGAGGTCCCCATGGAGATGAAGATCGACATGGGCGTCGGTGGCGCTGAGCTGCAAATGGGCGGTCTCAACCTCAGAGAGTTGAACATCGACGTCGGCGTCGGCGGGGCTGACATATCCCTGGACGGCGACTGGGAGGCGGACCTGGAGGCCAGCATCAAGGGTGGCGTGGGAGGTCTGAAGGTCACCCTCCCCAGAGACGTGGGAGTGCGCGTGGAGGCGGAGAGCGGCCTTGGTGCGGTGGGGGCTCCGGGCTTCAACCAGGACGGTGACATCTACACCAATGACGCCTACGGCCGGACCGACGTGACCCTGAACGTCAAGCTCGAGGTGGGTGTCGGTGGCGTGGAGTTGAACCTGGGGGGTTAGTTCCTCTGTTGAGGTGCTAGCCGGTGAGGATCACAGCACGATCGCCGCTCGTCGGGCTGGCAGCCTTTGTTCTCACCTGACGCCGGGTTGCCATCAGCGGAGGATCGTGTGACTCTGAAGGGATGCTTCGGAGGGCCGGTCTCCAAAGTTGGAGCGATGACAGACGTTCCTTCTCCGTCCTGCTGAGGAATCAGGAGGTCACTAGGTGTCCCTGAGACGAGTATTCCGCTTGGGCTTGCGGCAGCTTGCGGCCGGGATGCTTTCGGTGCTCACTCTGGGTGTCCTCAACAGGGTGATGAAAGTGGAATTCGGCCTCAATCTCGCCGTAGTCAGCGCCGTCATCGGGATCCACTACTTCGCTGCGGTCGTGGCCATCCCCTTGGGCCACCAGTCTGATCGGCGCCCCTGGCGGGGCTACCATCGCACTCCCTACATCCTATTGGGGACCGCCCTCACTGCCTTGACAACGGCCCTGGCGCCCTTCGCAGCTTTCCTCCTGCTCCGGACTGGCGCGGCGATATGGGCCATTGTCATCGGCGCTGCCCTCTTTCTACTGATGGGCGTAGGGATGTATGTGGCAGGAACAGCCTATCTCTCCTTGATCACTGACATCACCGAGGAGCAGGAGAGAGGCAAGGTGGTAGCCATCACCTGGGCGATGATGATGATGGGCATTCTCGCTGGGGTGTTCCTGACCCTTCAGGTGATGGAGCGATATACTCCTCAAGGTTTGGTGGCTTTGTTCGTCTCGATGGCCGGAGTTCTGCTCGGACTCACCATGCTGGGCATCTGGGGCCAGGAAAGGCCGCGGCCGACGGAACGCTCGGGGGAAGCTCTGAGCCTTGAACAGGCCGTCCGGGTACTAGCCATCAGCCGTCAGACGCGGCTCTTCTTCACTTTTCTCTTTGCCGGCCTGTTCTTTCAATTCGTGCAGCAGTTGGTCCTCGAGCCTTTCGGTGGTGACGTCTTCGGCCTTCCGGTGAGGGAGACTACGCTTTTCAATGCGTATCAGATGGTTGGCACTCTGCTTGGTATGGGGCTCAGCGGCGCGTGGCTGTCGCGGAAGATAGGCAAAAAGGCGACGACGGCCATCGGGTCGGTCGTGGCGGGTGTCGCCTTCGCCCTGTTGGCTGTGGCTTCGTCTGGGCAATACGGCGTGCTGGTGCGCCCCGCCATTCTCCTCCTCGGTCTGGGAATGGGTGCCTTCACCGTTGGAGGTCTGTCGCTGATGATGGACCTGACCGTGAAAGAGCAGGTGGGTCTGTTCGTGGGTGCCTGGACCTTGTCTCAAGCTCTCGCCAATGGATTGGCATCGGTGGGCGGTGGCATGATGCACGCTATTGGGCTTGCCCTCTTCGCTTCCGAGGCTGGGGCCTATGCCCTGGTGTTCGGCGTGGAGGCTGTTGGATCGCTGGCTATACTGGCCCTGCTGGTCCAGGTGGACGTGGAAACGTTCCGCAACGAGGTAGGAGAGCTTTCCTTCCAGGCCTTTGTAGACACAGGTTAGGAGACAGTTCTAGTCCGCCCGAGTTCATGGGGCGGTCCAGCAGATGGTGACCCAGGGCCAAGCAAGAGCGGGCCAGCCGTGGGACCAGCCTCGTGGCCAAGGCGTGCGCCCGCAGGACTGACCGGTGAGGTCTGCGCCACAGAAAGGGTGTACGAACTGGTGAAGAAGGGGGTACCCTTCCGAGAGGCGTATCGGCGCGTGAGCGAGGAGTAGTAGACCGCTCTGATGGGTGCAACTGAGAAGTGATCGTTCACTGGCGGTCCTCAATCGATGGCCGCCTTGCTTATCCACAGCGTACCGCTGGCCAGGCATCGGCTCCTTTGTGTGGCGGCGTGCATCCATAGTGATCGGTCGTGTACGCGTCAAAGCATAGCAGCACTGCGCTCCCCATTTCCGGAAGCTTGACCTCCGACGTTCTGTGTTATACAATCGGAACCATGGCGGAAGGCTCCGCCGCAGACACCGGAGGGGTAGACACGAGACTGGGAAACGCAGGTCGTGCGCAATTGCCCGGTGACCAGAATCCTAAGGAGAGACAAGGGGGGGAACGATGGATCGGAGACGTAGATCGAGCCTGCTGGGAGGAGTGATCCTGGTCTTGATTGGAGCCTGGTTTGTGGCCGTACAGCTGGTGCCCGGGTTGGCCAGCTGGCTCCAGTTCGAGGTCACCTGGCCGCTATTGATCATCGCCATAGGGGCCATCTTGCTTGTGGTGGGCCTGGTGACGGCTGCGCCAGGTTTCGCCGTCCCGGCCTGCATCGTGGCTGGCGTAGGTGGCATACTGTACTTCCAGGCCACCAGCGGCCGGTGGGTGACCGGGTCCTATGCCTGGGGGCTGATGCCGAGCTTTGTCGGTCTGGGTGTTCTGCTGGCCAACATCCTGGACGGCAAGATTGGCAAAGGGTTGAGCGAGGGTGGAGTTTTGATCATCATTGGCCTCGTCATATTCGGGGCCCTTGGCGCGGTCTTTGGGGAACTCGGTTGGCTGACGCCATACTGGCCGCTGCTGGTCGT
>DATKVP010000405.1:0-3377 GCA_035530015.1 Anaerolineae bacterium
GCAACGCGCTTACGGTTCTGCACTTCGATGGGTCCCGTCACCACAGAGGGCACATCGGCAACACACCGGACATTGTTGTTCGTGCTCCCTGAGAGCGGCTCGATGTCCGTGACCGCCTTGGCGAGGATCAGACTGGGCCAGGGCGAGTCGGCGTCGTCAGCATCGAGGGCAAGGCGGTCGGTGAGGAACAGCACGTCCTCCCAATCGAAGAGACCACTGCGCCCGGCAAAACCATCAGGGATGATGAAGTCGACGGTCGCAGCGGAGTCGTCAGCGCGGGTGTAGTGGAGCCGGTAGCGGCCCACAGCGCCCCAGTGGAACCAGCCGAGAACGGTATCTGGGATAGTGCCCATGTACCCTAACTCATCCCCGAAATAGTTGCTGTGAGCGTACCGATAGGCCCCTGTCTTGTCATGCAGGATGGCCGCGTGGCTTGTAGTAGGGTCTATGCTCACGATCACCATATCCCAAATCCACGGCACCTCCGCGCCTCCCGCTGGCACCCACGTCGATCCCTCGGGTCGTCGCGCAATCATGTCGGCCAAGTTGTCCGCCTGCCACCAGTTGGCCGGGAAGACAGCGCCGAACTTCGTCTCCCAGAAGGCCTGCGTGAACTCGTCACACTCACCAGCGCACGCAACCCCCTCGTACACGTCGATCCGGCCATCCCCATAGACACCCACAGGCACCGGCTCTGTCCCCGTGTGCGTACTCCCTGGTGCCATGATGATCTTGAGGCGCATCAATAGCGCCCCGTCGATGCCCATGTCTGTCGCTATGTCTTGTGCCGTATTGCCCTGGGTGAAGGTCGCGCCATCCCAGCGGCCAGCCGTCACATGGTAATCGAATGCACCCAAGTTCTGGCTGAACCATCGAGGAGCCGGATATGTGGCGTTCATGCCTCGCCCAGGCTGGAGGATATGAGCAGCATCCTCCAAGTAATGGATCGGCGGATACCAGTAATCGAGGTCGCGGCGGTTGAACACAGCTTCATCCGCAGACCAGCTTACAATGGCCGTGGTTATGGTGTCGGGGGTTGGCGTGACAGTGGGGCTATCGTAGTAGGTCCTGCTCATCAGGGCATTTGGCGGCCACAGCGCCCTGGTCCCACACTGGGCACAGTGCCCGAACTCGATCAGGTCCGTGGGGTTCATGGGCTCCCGGTTCACTGGCCCGAGGCAATAGGGGCAGATGTTGGCAAGCACAGCGCCGTGGGCTACAGTCTCATCGTCCAGCGTGGTAAACACCCGCATCTCAATGGTCGGGTTCCAGGCACCACGCTCAATGCCCATCCGCGCACCCTCGTATTCCGGATTGTCAGTGTCGATCTGATCGGAGGTCGCATTGTCGGTGATGTTCCCATTCACCCTGGCACCAATGACCTGACTCACCCAGTCCCCCATCGTCGAGCGCTCCCACCAAGTCGCAGCGAGGTGAGGATCACCGTCCTGCGGCAGCGTAAACGTCCAGATCGCAACCTCATCAACGATGATTTCGTAGGTGTAGAGAGCAGGCGGTGTGACATAGCCGCCGAATGGTGGGTTCAACGGATCACCTTCCCACACACACGTACCACCCTGGGGTATGGGGTCCTCCGTCCTGATCCCCGTGACTGTCGCGATCATCCGGTACTGAATGGCGGGGACGTCCTGGCGCCGCACGTAGAGGACAGGTTTATCGACGCCTGGGAAGGGTATGTTGATGTCTGCCTGCCCGTCGTTCCACCAAGTTATTCCTCCAGCAAGTAGGGCATCAGCAACGATCATCGCGTACCCGGCAAGGCACACATGGCGACATGGATGGGTCCCAGCATCCCGGATTTCTTGATAGCCCCATGTACCGTTATTCACTGCGTAACGAGTCTCGGCAGATTGGAATTCAGCCCGTCCGTTTGCATCAGTCGTCGCAATGACCGTCCCGAGATTCCAACTGTAGATCGGCTCACCCGGCATCGGAATTGCGCCGGCGCGCCAGACGAAGAAGATATGATTGTTGGGCGCGGTCGGCGTCTGGAGAGCAGCCACGCCGACTGCCGTTACACTCGCTCGCGCCACATCAACCCAAGCTCGCGGTGCGATGTTCGTAGTGACCCCAACCTGGAAGTACTCCAAACAGTAACGCCCGGCCGCCAATCCCGTGATCGTGCCGGCACCCGCCCCGTCCAACACCACGGAGTCGAAGCCCCCCGGCATCGGGGCAGTACCCTCACAATGCTCCAGGCTCGCATTCACCACTGCTCCAGCCACGCCACCAGTGAGGGCTATGCTTCCCGCGGAGATGTCGATGATCCCACCAACACCCGGCGAGATGTCGAGTGAGACACCCTCGCACCAAACCGTGACAGCCGTGGCCCATTCGCGCGGAGCGGGCCCCATGTCCCAGACGCGATCTCCCATATCCGTCTTGTAAACATTCCCCGGGTAGCGGGAGAAGCGCAGAGTTTGTGGGGCCTTATCTGGCATGACCCATCTGACTATCCCAGAGGCATCGGATAGGAAGACGCCCGAGCGGGCTCCACTGTCCAGGTATGTGTTACTGGCAAAAGCAAGGACCTTGTAGGGCGCGCCGTCCTCGTATACGACATTCCCATCAGCAGTGGTGCGCGTTATCAGAATCGTCACGCGCTTCCCCACTGCAGGGGCGCCATTCTCCATGATCGTGACGGTCCCCGGCTGCCACTTGAGGGTGAAGACTTCGTTGATCGGGGTTGCGCTCGGGGCACCATCCTGAATGTGCATGCCATCGCCAGGATGGAAGACCCCCACAAGGTACTTCCCGATGTCTACGCCGGCGGTGATCTGTACGACGAATGCGGAGAACCAATCATCGCCAGCATCAACTTCCAGAGGTTCGCCGAGGACGTTCAGGAGCTGGAGGGAAATACCGGGGGTAGTAAATGGAACGTTGCCAGCAGGGGTCGTCCAATACACTACTTCGATGACCCTATGCTCATAGCCCATCGCGGTCAGTTGATAGATGTCCGTCTCGCCGACCTCGACGGCCGTTTGCTCCGGTCGCATCTAGAAACTCCGCTGGAGGCGTAGCGTCGTCGGTGGTGTGCTCTGTTCAGGTGCGCTCCCGAACTTGCGCCGTCGCAACTCATCGTCCTTCATCTTCGCTGCTTCGCGGCGCTGGATATCCTCCATGGCCTGCAGGGAGTTGACGTTGTAGGTGATGGTGTACTTGTGCATGCCAGCGCTGTTGCCACCGAAGCCACCACCTGCTGCTGCTGTCGGCCCGAAGCCAGCCGGGGCCATACCGCCGCCCTGGGGGCCAGGGAGAGTTGTCTCCAGCTCCTGCAGCAACCTACTCGCCTCCGCCAATGTCGCGACCTTGAGTTGAAGCAGCTTGTCGAGTTCTTGCATGACCGGGCGGAT
>DATKVP010000406.1:0-2103 GCA_035530015.1 Anaerolineae bacterium
GCTTGAAGGTGGACACAGGTGCCTCGACCAGCGCACGCCAGAGCTTGAGGGCGCAGCTGATGGAACCCCTGGCCCAGCGAGCCTGTTGCCGCTTGAAGGCGTGGATCTGGGGCGGTATCTCCGCCTCGCAGACCACGTCCCGTAGATACAGAGGCTCCCACCCCGACAGCTGTGCGCGGTAGCTGAGATCCATGTCTTCGCAGAGGGTATCGCCTTGCCAGCCGCCAGCATCTTCTATGCATTCCCTGCGCCAGACCCCTGCCGAGCCGTTGAAGTTGAGGTACAGCCCTGAGCGATGGCGGGCGGGCTGCTCTATGGCAAAGTGGCCGTCCAGGGCGATGGCCTGCGCTCCAGTGAGGGGAGAGTAGCCGTGGTTGATGTGCCCCCAGCGCGTCTGCACGAACCCCAGGCGGGGACGCGACGAGAAATGGGGGATGGTCTTGAGGAGGAAATCCTCCGGCGGCAGAAAATCGGCGTCGAAGAGGGCTACGAACTCCCCAGTCGCCCTATCCATACCCGCCCTGAGCGCACCCGCTTTGAAGTCAGCCCTGTTGTACCGGTGGATGAGCTCGATGTCCACGCCCTGCGAATGGTGGTAGGCCACCCTCCTGCGGGCCAGTGAGGTAGTCTCATCAATGGAATCGTCCAGAACCTGGATCTGGAACCGGTCCGCGGGGTATCTCAAACGCACGGCGGCATCTATGAGGCGCTCCACGACGTGCGCCTCGTTGAAGATGGGGAGCTGCACCGTCACCCGGGGGAAGCTGGTCAGTTCCGGGATGGCACAGTCGGTTGAGCGCCGACGCCAGTACAGGTAGGTCAGAACGAAGGAGTTCAATGTATAGACGGCCAGCCACACCGCGGCCACCGCATAGATAACGCTGATGAGTAGCACTGTAGCTCTTCCTCTTGCCAGACAGGGGCAGATGGTAACTTGAGAAGTATACCATCTGCGTCATGGCCCGGCAAACCCGCGCACCGTAGCCTCCCAGAATGCCTTGAGGCTCCAACATGTGCGTAGAGGCACCTCAGCGCGCCGCGGGCGGCTGGATCTTGGCCAATCCCAGTCTCTCCGCCGAGATCCAGAGTAAACCGACGCCCACCAGGACCGCCGCCTCGGTGACGAAGAACGCCGCCGGGAGCGACACCCGGTCCACGAAGAGACCCACCAGGAGCACTCCAGTGGGGTTGACCACGGTCCATGAGAGATTCAACAGGGCAACGCCCATGGACCGCTCTGGAAGATCGGCGTTCTCCGCCAGGAAACCAATCAGCGCGGGCAGGTAGACGGAGATGACACCACCTGCGCAGGCGACGACGGCGATCATCGGGATGCCCTGCAGCAGGGGCGTAACCCCCATGGTGAGGGCACCAAGGACAGCGATGGCCAGGATCAGTCTCGACATAGGCCGGCCTGGGCTCAGCCTGCCCAGGCAAACGCCTGCCAGAGATCCCACCAGGAGGTGCACAGCCACTATGGCGCCGACGTCTGCCGAGGAGAGGCCCCGAGAGGTGAGGAGCACCAGATAGAACGACCCTCTCATCACCGGCCAGGTGAGTAGAATGGCAGCGTGGGTCAGGATAGCCCAAAGCACCGCTCGATTGTGGACGAGGGACCCCAGGGCTCGTTTATGGTAGGTGCCCATGTGGCGCAGGAGGGAAGATTGGTCGCCACGCTCGCTTGCCACGCGTTTCAGACAGGCCCCCGCAACCAGCCCGGCAGCGGCCAATGCTACCCCGAACAGGAATGCCGGCGGAAACCCGGCCAGCCTGGCCACCAGACCTCCCACGAAGGGCCCCACGATGGTCCCTGCCTGTTGCGCCGCACTACCCAGGCCCTGCACGGCGTACTGCCGCCCCGAGGGAGCAAGGTGGGAGAGAAAGGCGTAGGCGGGGACCCAGAAGGACACGTCACCCAGACCCAGCAGGATCTGCCCGACGAGCACCACCTGCCAGGTCCGCGCCGCCGCCAGTACCAGGCAGCCAGCGCCCATGAGAGCGAACGAACAGACGATCATGGTCCGCGAACCGACGGATTCCGTGACCGCCCCCATGGCCAGAGACAGCAAAGCCCCGGTGAGGGGAAAGACGCCCACCACCACC
>DATKVP010000407.1:0-3671 GCA_035530015.1 Anaerolineae bacterium
GCCCAGAAGCGCACGTCGCGACTCTGGGTAAACGTGGTGCTGTTTCTGGCCACGGTAGGCACCGTCATGCTGGGTGGCGCCCTGATGGAAGGCTACAACCCCCTCGCCGATCCGCCGGCCGCTGTGTTGAGTGGCCTCCCCTTCGCCTGCGCCCTCCTGGGCATACTGGTTACTCACGAAGCGGCCCACTTCCTGGCGGCCAGGGCTCACGGCATAAGGGCCTCGCTGCCCTATTTCATTCCTGTGCCCTTCAGCAGCGTTGGTACCTTCGGTGCCGTGATCAAGATGGAATCGCCCATCAAGGATCGCAAGACGCTCCTGGATGTGGGTCTTTCTGGACCCCTGGCAGGGCTGGCGGTCTCGTTGGTGGTCATCGTGGTGGGACTGCGCTTATCCGAGGTGACGACATGGGTACCCGAGGCTCCGCTCATGCCTCTGGGTACCGGCCTGCTGGTGGACTGGATCACGGAAGCGGTGCTGGGACAGTTGGCCGACTATCAGGTGGTCGTCCTGCACCCCATCGCCCTGGCAGGCTGGTTCGGCATCTTCATTACCTTCATCAATCTCATTCCGGTCAGCCAGCTGGATGGAGGTCACGCTGGGTATGCATTCTTCGGACCAGCACACCGCTTCGTGGCCATCCTGATCTTCGTGGGCATGCTGGGCCTGGGGCTGTTCTCGCAGTGGTGGTTCTTGTGGGCGGTGCTGGTCTTCGCTCTCGGTGGGTTGAGGCACCCACCCCCGCTAAACGACATCACTCCCCTGGATCCCAAGAGGAGACTGCTGGCGGTCCTATCCTTCGCGCTGCTGTTTCTGTTGGGCACGCCTCGGCCGTTTGGCTAGGCTGGCGCTCTACCTCCGGAGGTTGTAGAAGGCCTCCATGCCCGCGTAGCGGGCAGTTTCCTCCAGCTCCTCTTCTATCCGCAGCAGTTGGTTGTATTTGGCCACTCGCTCGCTGCGGCAGGGAGCGCCGCTCTTGATCTGACCCGCGTTCAGCGCCACCGCCAGGTCTGCGATGGTGGTGTCCTCACTCTCGCCGCTGCGGTGGGAGATCACGGTGGTCCATCCCGCTTTCTTGGCCATCTCCACGGCGGCTATCGTTTCGCTCAGGGTGCCAATTTGGTTGAGCTTGATGAGAATGGAGTTCGCCGCTTGCTCCTCCACGCCTCGTTGTAGCCGTTCCACATTGGTCACGAAGAGGTCATCGCCGACTAGCTGGACGCGATCGGCGGCTTCCTCCGCCAGCAGTTTCCAGCTATCCCAGTCATCCTCGGCCAGCCCATCCTCGATGGAGATGATGGGGTACTTATCTATCCAGGCGAGATAGAAGTCCACCATCTCCTCACCTTTGAGCCTCTGGCCTTCTTTGCGCAGATAGTAGAAGCCGTCCTCGTAGAACTCCGAAGCGGCAGGATCCAGGGCGATGAATATCTGGACACCGGGCTCGTATCCGGCGTTCTCGATGGCTTCCAAGATGACTTCTATTGCCTCCTCGTTTGACTTGAGGGACGGAGCGAAGCCACCTTCGTCACCCAGGCCGGTGCTGTAGCCCCGGGCCTTGAGCACCTTCTTCAAGCTGTGGTAGGTCTCGGTTCCCCAGCGTAACGCCTCCTGGAAGCTGGGAGCTCCCACGGGCATGATCATAAACTCCTGCAAATCGGTGGAATCCTCCGCGTGCTTTCCACCGTTGAGGATGTTCATCATGGGCACGGGGAGCGTTTTCGCAGCCACCCCACCCAGATAGCGATACAGAGGCACGTCCAGGAAGTGCGCTGCCGCCCTGGCTGAGGCCAGAGACATACCAAGGATAGCATTGGCGCCCAGCCTCGACTTGTTCGGCGTACCGTCCAGCTCGATCAGGAAGTGGTCGATACCCTGCTGATCGAGGGCATTCCAGCCGACGAGCTGCGCGGCTATCTCCTCATTCACGTGGCCCACGGCCGCCAGCACGCCCTTGCCGCCGTACCGCTCCGGATCGTCATCCCGCAACTCCAGAGCCTCGTGGACTCCGGTCGAGGCACCCGAAGGGACGATGGCCCGTCCCATGGCGCCGCCCGCCAGATATACGTCGACCTCCAGAGTCGGGTTGCCCCGAGAGTCCAGAACCTCTCTGGCCAGGATATCCTCTATGATGCTCATGGCAAGACCTCCTCTCTCCATACGAGCTGAACTACTTCAGTCCGAGCGTGATGTACAGGCTGGTGAAGTCGAAGTGCTCGCCGAGAAGTGCCTGGAAGCGCTGTATCTTCTTCTCTTGCTGGAAACGACTCTTGCCGAAGTACCCTTCGACGATCTCTATAGTGGTCAGCGTATCGTACCTGCTCACGACGATGGGGACGCCCATCTCCTGTGCCACGCCCTTGATCATGTCCTGTGGCTGGAGGTTGCCCGTCAGGATGAGGCACTTCGTAGAGGTCTGTAGCGCCGCCAGTTGGATATCGGACCTGTCGCCTCCCGTGATGACCGCCTTGTGCGGCTTCTGGCGGAAGTATCTGAGGGCCACGTCGGCGGTCATGGCTCCCACCATCAGGTTCTCCACGAGCTCCTCGCCCTTGTCAGGACGGGCTATGATCTCCGCCCCCAATGCGTCCGCAAGCTCCTTGACACTCACGGACATGAGGAATCTCTCCTGAGGTAGAATACCGTAGATGAGTATGCCCTCCTTCTGGAGGTAGGGCTTGCCCACGTCCTCAGCCGATTCCATCAGCCTCTGCGGCACTCCGTTGATCACGGCACCGGTCATGGAGTCACCCAGCACTCTGCGGTAGAAGAGCACGGGATCGAGACTCAGCAGCCCCGTGTAGCGGATTACGGTCAGAGACTTGGCATCGAGGAGCCTGCAGACCTCGTTGGCGGGCAGACTGATCAGTCCCCCCGAGCTGAGGCGGTCCACACCCTCGATCAGCATCACGTCCTTGCCCTCAGCCACCCGGGTGTAGACGTCCGTCAGCCTCTTGGGATAATCCAGCCATTTCTGCTTGCGCATGATCGATTCCACGGCGTGAGGGTCCAGGGGTATGGGCACCAGCTCGGATATCGGCTCCTCCAGGTTCAGCTCCTTCTTGATGAACTGCGCATCCTCGTCGATAACGCTGCCCTCCAGACGCTGAGCGGACATGCTAATCGGCTTCAGGTAGCCCACTGAGAACCCGTCGCTCTGGAGGCGTTTCCCCAAGCCCAGGCAGAGGGCAGTCTTGCCTGAAGCGATGTCCGTTGAAGCGATGTAAAGTGTTACCATTTGCGTTACCTCTCTTCGCGCTCACGAGTAGGACAGAAGTACAGTGTGCGATGTCCCTTGTGGTCAGACCACCAGGGCAGCGCCTGTGCGTGTTTCACGACAGCACCATACGCATATCCAGGGCCACCGCTCCCCTTCCTTCTTCTTGGACCATCAGTGGGTTGATGTCCAGCTCCACGATCTCTGGGAAGTCGACAGCCAGTTGAGAGACTCTCAGCACGCAATCCACAACGGCCTTGAGATCCGAGGGCTGCTCTCCCCGGTGCCCGCGCAGCAAGGTGGCGGATCTCAACTCGTTGATCATCTCCTCCGCCTCCCAGCGGGCGATGGGAGCGATGCGGAAGCTGACATCCTTCAAGACTTCCACGTATATGCCGCCCAAGCCCAGGAGCAACAAGGGTCCGAACTGGGGATCTCGGTTCATGCCGATGAT
>DATKVP010000408.1:0-14466 GCA_035530015.1 Anaerolineae bacterium
ATCTGATGGGAGAGTATCCCGATGGCTCCATAGCCCAGAATATCCTGGGCGGCGGAGCCCTGGGATTCATTGGCTGCACCGCCATGTCCTACGGCACGCTGGCGCCGCCTCTTTCTGGCGCGGACCTGCTGGGCGCCCGGCACCATCAGTGGACGAGTATCGGCTACTCGGCCGAGATCTGGGCGGAGGCTTCACGCTCCGTTTTCGAGATCATAGGCGACTCCAGCAAACTACAGGTCTCTCCGCCGTTGACGGACTACGACTTCCTCAGCACCTACGAACAGTTCCCGACGCTGGGCTATTTCAATCTGCACGGGTTCCGCGGCAGTCCATACTGGTACGGCCACGGTGAATCGGAGTATGGCTCTCCCCTGGTGCCGATCGCGCTGACGCCGCTTTCGGTCTCCTGGGCGAGCGCACAGGGGGCGTTTGTGTACTCGGAAGCCTGCTACGGAGCTGATCTGATGGGAGAGTATCCCGATGGCTCCATAGCCCAGAATATCCTGGGCGGCGGAGCCCTGGGATTCATTGGCTGCACCGCCATGTCCTACGGCACGCTGGCGCCGCCTCTTTCTGGCGCGGACCTGCTGGGCGCGCACCTCTGGGAGGGCCTTCTGGGAGGGCTTCCCATCGGAGATGCGCTGCGCAGAGCCAGGGCGACCTTCGTCCGGTCAGTGGCAGATGAGCAGGGGTATCTGGACGGCGAGGATCAGAAGGCGCTGGTGAGTTTCGTACTCTACGGAGATCCGTCATTGAGTCTCCGAGGTGCGCCGATGTCCCCAGACCTGGAGACCGAAGTGGAAGTCGCCTGTCCACCGCTGGCCTGCTGTTCCAGGATGATGGACGCGGAAGCGCTGCCACTCCCGAAAGAGGTGAGGCAGAAGGTGGAAAAGAGCCTGCCTTTCCTCCAGGACAATGGCTTGCTGGCCCATCCGCTCATCCTGTGCAGGGCCGCTTGTTCGAGCGGGAAGTGCGGGGGCCATTCGTGCAGCTGTGAGCCCTCGGACGGCGCTGGAGTGTCCGGGTTGATCCAGGCTTCCCAGCAGCACGTCGTATCGAAGGGAGGGGATCAGCTGCGGCACGTGGTCAAGGTCACCGTCAACGCAGACGGCGACGTGGTCAAGGTATTGGTCTCCCGCGGGGGGACGCGCACGCAGGAAGGAAACAGGTAGAGATGACTCTCGAGCGATACTGGCGCCCTGAAAACGATACTGGATACGGGTTTCACTACTACCCGGACACAGAGCACTACAGCCCGGAGGACATCAAGTTCTGGGTGCCTGAGCTGAAGGCCTTGGGTGCCAGCTGGCTGGTCGTGCTCTCCAGGCTGGACACACCGATACCCCAGTTCTTCGTCCAGCGGCTGGTCGAGAGCGAGATCGAACCTGTCGTACGTCTGATGACGCCTGCCATTCAGCCCATCGACAATGCTACTCTGGCTGAGCTGCTGAGGACTTATGCTGGTTGGGGCGTCCACTACGTGGAGGTCTTCTCAGAGGCCAACTGCTCCTCACGATGGCCGCTTCAGGAGTGGTGCCGCTCGTCCCTCGTGGATCGTTTCGTGGAGATACTGCTGCCTTGCCTAGAGGAGATGCAGGCAGCAGGTCTTCATCCAGTCTTCCCGGCTTTGCGTCCCGGGGGTGAGTACTGGGACCTGAGTTTCCTTCAGAGTTCACTGGAGTTGCTGGCCTCCAAAGTCGAAGGGTCTGTCGTGCAGAACATGGCTATCGGCATGCACAACCACGGCTTCGACAGGCCCCTTTCCTGGGGCGAGGGCGGACGGGCTCGGTGGGAGATGGCGAGACCGTACTTCCGACCTGAGGGAAGTCAAGACCACCTGGGGCACAACCTGTTCGAATGGTACAACGAGATCGCCGAATCCACGGTGGGGGACTCCCTCGGTCTGCTATGCCTGGGCAGTGCCCTCCTGGACGACCCTGACTCTCCTTCCGTTGGGGTGTGGAATGACGAGGACACCCACGCCGGACGCGCTCTGTCCATCGCCAACGAGCTGATGGACGGGGCGGTTCCCGAGTATGTCGTCAATCATGCTTTCTGGTTGCTCGCGACCCAGGAGGGGGATCCAGGCAGGTGCCACGCCTGGTATGGCGCCCAGGGGGAGGGGTGCCAGGCCGTCTCGACGATGAAGGGACTGCTGAAGCATTCCCGACCTGCGGAAGGCACTCAGCCTCCGCCGGAACCCCCAACTCCGGACCCTGAGCAGCCTGCAGAGATCGAATTCGTCGGCCTCTCAGACGAGATGATTGGCAGGCTCCAGATCGACGGGCCACAGGATCGCGACCGGTCATACTGGAAGGTCGCCCGCGTGGAAGTCAGGCCAGGCACGCAGAGCATGAGCGCCTTCGCCATCGCCGATGCGGACGCAGTGCGCTTCTCCTGGCCCGACGGCGATTTCGCAGTCTCTCCGAAGGATGACCCCTACGCACCGGATGGCGCGCGGCAAGGTGCGGCGTCCATGCCCATGTTCGCTGCATGGGGTGCCTACTCGGTGGAGGTGGTGGGCAACAGTCAAGTCCTGCGCGGGTTTGGCCTCTATGGTGATGACCTGGAGCTCAACTCGGCGCAGAATCATCCGGTGCTGGTCACTTTCCATCTGGTCGATCCATCGGACCAGGATGGGGAGCCAGAGGATCCAGACCCACCTGAACCGCCTTCTCCGGACCCTCAGCCGGTCCCGCCAGACCCGCCGCCCGAGCCCCGGTACCCGATGGACTACGACGTCTTCGCCCGGCCTCCCCTGGATAGTGGCATGGGCATCCACTTGGGCCTGAACACGACGACGGAGGCCATGGCACTGGATATCGCAAGGGCGAAAGAGATGAGGCTGACCTGGGGCACGCTATGCCACCAGGGAGAAGAGCAACTTCTCAGGTGTGCAAAGATGATGTGGAACGCCGGAATCATGCCGGTTTGCAGACAGGTAACGGCGATTAGTCGGCGCCATCCCTTTGGCAGAGATGCACGTATCCTGGCGGAGAACGGGGTCCCGGCGTACATCCAGATCTTCAATGAGCCTTCGGATGACCGCGAATGGGAGCATGAGAGGCCGAGGGACTACAAGGAAAGGTGGGCGAGTCTGTGGGCTGAGAAGGCAGAGGATGTCTACAACTCAGGAGGCTATCCCGGCCTGCAGTGTCTGAGTGTTGACGAATTGGAGGCAGCAATCGACGCGCTGGGGGTTGGCAGTCCGATATGGCAGCGCGTGTGGTTCTGCTCCCACAACTACGCCCTCAACCACCTCCCGGATTGGAGAGAGGACGTGTGGGGCGCGCTGGGCTTCGAGTTCTTCGCCGAGGTCTTCCAGAGACGCCTGGGCTTCGTCCCGCCCATCATCTGTGGAGAGGGAGGCTGGCTGTACGGAGCCTACGACGATCATCGCTATCCACGCGTCACGGGGGAGATTCACGCCAAGTATACGAAGCACGTGTACAAGTGGTTCCGCAGGGGCAAGCTGACCGGCGGTGTGCCGTTGCCAGACTACCTGTTCGCCGTGTGTCCCTGGATACTCAGCGATGCCAGTGACGAGGCGTGGTACGGGTATACGACCAAGGAGCTGACCATCCAGGCGGTCAAGACCATACCTGAGTTCGTTCGGGTTCGTGCCGCCTCGGCAGAGGGGTGCGGGGAGGGCTAGATGCGAGGTTGGAGCGTTCGTGAGCGCATGAGGAATGCGATTTCCACGCGTGTCGGCGTAGCGGAAACTGAGAGGTCATACCCTGAGAGCGACTACGAAATGCTGGACCTTGGTCGCGAAGTAGCCTACGCAGAAGATGAAACGCCATCTGTATGCCACCTCAGTCCGTTCATCGACGAGATGGAGGAGATGCTCTGTTCTGCGGCCAAGGTGCCGCTCACCTCGAAGGCCCTGGTGGATCAGGAGCAGTGCCTGGCCACCCTGGACGTGCTCCGCGCTAGTTGGCCCCTGGAGGTCTTGGAGGCTCAGCGTGTGCTGGCCCAGGAGGGAGAGGTACTCGAACGGGCAGAGCAGGAGGGGGAGGAGATCAAGCAACGCGCCGAGAGGCAGGCGGAGCTCATTCTGGATCAAAGCCAGCTGGTGAAGGTGGCCGAAGTTCGCGCGCAGGAAGTGATCGAGGCAGCGCAGCAAGAAGCAGTCCGGATAAGGGCGCGGGCAGACCAGGACGCGCGAGATGTGTATGAGGGCCTCGAACACGAGCTTGACATGCTCATGCGCGACATCAAGGACTTGGTGTCCGCCCGGCTGAGAAGACTGAAGAGTTGATCGATGATGCAGGAGTACGGGATGTTGCTCGGGACTTACAGGAGTTTGCCGCTGACGGGAGAGGGTGTGCTCTTGCCCCATCATCTTCGTAGGGGGTTTGACCAAGGCTACGCGATCACCAGAGGACTGGACGGGTGCGTGGCGGTTTTCCCTCTGGCCGTGTGGGAGGCCTTGCTGCAGCGCATTGAACATGGCACCTCCTTTCTCAAGTCAGCTGCACGTCTCTTCCAGCGGCATTTTCTCGGAGGCGCATCCGTCGAAGCGCTGGGGCCTGATGGCATGATTCGGGTTCCAGACTACTTGCGCCAGCATGCCGAACTGGAAGATGAGGTGGTGCTGGTCGGGGTGGGGAACCGCCTGGAGATCTGGAACACGAAACGGTGGACTCACGAAGAGTTCAGAATGAACGAACGGTCACTGCGTAGCTCAGAGGAACTGAGCGAGCTAGGACTGTGATCCGCGAGGGGTTTGTGGCTGAGGAGGATGACCTAGGATGCGAAGAACGCTGACCGCTCTGGTGCTATTCTCAGCAACGCTGTTCATACTCCAGAGTGTACCTCAGAGGAATACCACCGTTGTCCGGAGGACGGAAGCGCAGGATCGGACGATGGAGCAGTGGGTGCAGACGACGGTGGGCGACTTCGAGAGTGGGGAGTTCGACTGCCTCGCTATCGGAGCCACTGACGGTGGAGAGATGGTACTGGCCGAGCAGGAACCGGGGCTGTACTGCCCCAGAGGCGTATTCACGTCCAGGGTCCGCGAGATCTCGTTCGTGTTCAACGTCATGGGCTCTGCATGGTCGGTGGAGAAGCCCATGGGCGCCAACACCCAACTTGAGCTCCGCGTCAGCAGCGATGGCCGAGAATGGAGCGAGTGGCTAGCGGTCTCCGCGGACGAGGACGGGCCGGGGGGCGAACCACTCGTACACGGCAATCTTCTCGAGGTAACACCGTCCCGATACGTCCAGTATCGGCTAATCCTCGGGACATTCGAGTTGAGCGTTTCGCCGGTGGTCCGGGAAGTGGTCCTGACGGCGATGGACACGACAGAAGGTCCCACCGCGGCGGAAGCGCGGGCGATGATCATTCCTCAAGAGTCCACCTCAGGAGTTCCTCAGCCGCGCATCATATCGCGAAAGGGTTGGGGGGCGAAGGAAGCGTGGGCGACACGAGAACCTGTGTACCAGAAGCCGACCCATTTCGTCATTCACCACACGGTGACCCCCAACAATCCGCAGGACCCGGCGTACATCGTGCGCGCCATCTACCAATATCATGCGCTGTCCAGAGAGTGGGGCGATATCGGCTACAACTTCCTGATCGATCGCCAGGGCAACATTTACGAAGGCCGCAAGGGTGGTGATGCTGTGGTCGGCATACACTCCGGAGACTACAACTACGGGAGCATCGGGATCGCACTTCTGGGTGACTACAGGACCGTAGACATGACCCCGGCCATGAAGGAAGCCCTTGTCTCATTGATGGCCTGGGAAGCTGATCGTTTCGGCATCAACCCTGTGGAGTCGTCCTACTTCGTACATCGCGGCTTTGCCAACGTGGTTGGGCATCGTGATCTGTGGAGCACGGTTTGCCCGGGCGACAGAGTGTACCGGGTGCTTTCTGAGCTTCGACAGCTGGTCTGGCAGCGGATGCTGGCTCACGACCCCAGGGTCGAGATTGTGAGTCCGGAGGCTGGCGAGGCCGTTTCGGGAGACACGGAGATCCGGATCACCAGTCCGAGTCCCACCACCTCGCAGGTTCGCCTTCTCGTGGACGGTACCCTGAAGGCTGAGGGCGAATCGGCGCTGACCTGGGTGTGGAACACCCGGCAGTTCAGTGAAGGACGTCATGGCATACGGGCGGTGGCGGTGAGTGCGGAAGGTCGCAGAGCCAGAGTGGAGCGAGAGGTTCTCATCGACAACACCCCACCCGAAGGTGACGTCTCCATCAATGATGGGGCAACGTACACTTCGCAGTTGACCACGACTCTCACCCTGAGCGCGGACGACACTGGGGCTGGAATAGTTGGCATGCAGTTCACCCAAGATAATGCCAGCGAGTTCACGTCTGTCGAGGAGTTCGTGCCTTCTCGAGAGTGGCTCCTGGGTGAGGGGGATGGGCAGAAGACGGTGGGGGTTCGCTTCCTCGACGGGGCAGGGAACGCTTCGCCCGCCTACATCGCCAGCATTATTCTGGATACCGATCCCCCGCGCGACTGGAGTCGTGTGGATACAGGTGACACACGGAGAGTGATGGTCGGAGTCGCTGATGTTGGCAGCGGACTGGATCCATCGAGTTCGAGGTGCTCCGTTTCTCTTGACGGAGGATTCACCTGGGGCGCGTGGCAAGTCGTGGACTGCGATGCCGACGAAGGACAGGCATCCTGCTATCTGCTTGCCGAGGTGCCAGAGGGAGCGGTGAGGTTCAAGATCGCAGATCAGGCAGGAAACGAGGCGTTCAGCCCTGCCTATGGAGAAGTGGTGGCTCCGCCGACGCCGGAGGGTACGCCAGAGAGTAGTCCGCAGCCCACGCCACAGCCAACCTCCAGCCCGGATGGTCAATCACCAGCCGGTGCCCTGCCGGACCTGATAGTGGATGGTGCAGTGGTCACCCCCCAGCAAGGCCAGGGCTCCGTTCCGGTGACGGTGACTATCACCATACGAAACGACGGCGCGGCTGAGGCAACCGATGGGTTCTGGGTCGGGTTCTTCGTCGACCCACCGACCGTTCCCACTGTCAATGCGGTCGTGGACACGGTAGGCCATGGCGCGCTCTGGTATGTGCCGGGCTTGGCGGCTCAGGAAGTGAAGACTCTGTCGCTTGAAAATGCGGACAATCGCTACAGCACCTTCGACGGACGCCTCTCGCCGGGCAGGCACGAGCTCTACGTCTATGTGGATGCATACAACACAGAGGGCGAGGCTGGATTGGTGGTCGAGGCCGACGAGAGCAACAACCTGCTGGGCCCGCTTGTGGTAGAAGTCGGCGAGCCAGTTGACGACGATGGCGCCACTCCAGTGAAACCAGGCCCCACGGAATGGCTCAGGCTTCTGATCGGGCGACTTGGAGACTTGCTGAGGGTTTTGAAGGAGCGTGTCTAGGTGGGGGTATCGCAGGGTAGTCCAGTAGGAGAGGTAGTAAAAGATGGCGTGTCGCGGGAGGACGGAATGGCTCCAGGAGAGAATCAAGCCATGATCAAGGTCATTGGAGTCGGGGGCGGTGGCAGCAATGCAGTCGACCGCATGATCCACGTGGGAATCCCGGGAGTTGAGTTCATTGCGGCAAACACTGATGCGCAGGCGCTTTCCCTTTCGGAGGCCCGCTGCAAAGTGCAGCTCGGCCCGCAGATTACCGGTGGGCTTGGAGCGGGAGGCGACCCCGCCGTCGGTGCAAAGGCGGCAGGGGAAAGCTCGGAGGCGCTTCGTGAGGCCCTGAGTGGAGCCGAGATCGTGTTCGTGGCTTTGGGCCTGGGTGGAGGTACAGGCACCGGCGCGGCCCCGGTGATCGCGGAATTGGCGCATCAAATGGGCGTCTTGACTGTGGCCGTCGCAACTCTCCCCTTTGGCTTCGAGGGACAGAGGCGCAGGGAGACTGCGCGGGAGGGCTTGCGTGCGCTGGCAGCCACGGCGGATACGATGGTCGCTATCTCCAATGATCGGCTGCTCGAGTTCATAGACGAGGAAACCTCCCTGGACATCTCCTTTCGCATCGCCGATGACGTTCTTCGCCAGGGGATTCAGGGAGTGGCCGAGCTGGTCACCAGTACGGGGGTGATCAACTTGAATCTGATGCACGTCAGAACGATGCTGCAGAAGGCTGGCCCAGCGCTGATGTCCATTGGCCAGGCGCGAGGTGAGAATCGGGCCATAGAGGCAGCGCAACTGGCCATCGCCAGCCCGCTTACGCAGCTATCGTCCATCGCTGGGGCGTCGGGAATACTGGTCAACGTCACCAGTGGGGAGGATCTATCGCTAGAGGAGGTCCAAGAGGCGGTGAGCACCGTGGCTGCGGTGGCTAGCCCCGAGGCAGATATCTTCTTCGGGGCTACAGTAGATCCTGACCTGACTCACCAGCTTCAGGTAATGCTCATCGCAGTGGGAATGAACGGACAGGTGGCAATCCCGGTGTCGGCCCCGGCTGTTTGCGAGAGGGCTCCGCGTTGGGGGCCGAGCGGCAGCATGCGGGCGGGGCGAGCAGCTGTTCTTGACCTGGGTCAGCCGCAGCAGCCGGTGGATCTCTATGATCTGGATGTTCCTACCTTCCTGCGACGTCGCAAGCTGGCCAGGATAGGGGAGGATACAGCATGACCAAGCCGACCAGTGAGTGCAGGGACAAAGTCCAGAAGTACATCAAGGGTCAGTTCCCCCAAATGGCCACCGTGAGACCTAAGGTGACCACCAACAACCGTGACGGGAAAACCAGACACCGCTTCACTTTCCGCAAAGCGCTCCGCTCACCGAACGGAGGGCAGTTCCAGCAGATCGTCCATCTGACTGCGGACGAAGACGGAAAGGTGCTCAAGGTTTCCGTGTCCAGGTAGTGTTGGGAGTGAGGGTTGAAGATGAGTAAGTCAACGAGCAGGGTGGTTTTGAGAGCATGGCGCGGCTGGCGCTGGGCGGTCTTGATGCTCTTGCTGGCTACCCTTGGCCTGGCCTCTCCGGGAGCGACGTCCGTCTGGGGAGCGCCTGAGGCCGCTGAGCCAGCCACTTACGTGGTCGGCTGGGGCGATACACTGAGCGTCATCGCCGGCCGGTACGGGACCACTGTGTCGGCCATCGCGCAAGCCAACGGAGTGACAAACCCCAACCTGATCTATGTGGGGCAACGGCTGACGATACCTGGTAGTAGTTCTCCGCCGACTACGGGGTCCGGACTGTACGTCGTGCAGAGAGGCGACACGCTGTCGGCCATTGCCATGCGCCATCAGACCACGGTGCAGCAACTGGTTCAGATGAATGGGCTCACGAACCCCAACTTCATAGCTGTTGGGCAGAGGCTTTCCGTTCCGCAAGGACAGTCCTCAGTGAGCCCTGGAGGTCAGAGTGATACGGGAGCATCGCGCACGGAAACGTCGTATCTGGTGCGAGCCGGGGACACGCTGCTGGGCATAGCAGTGCGGTTCCAGGTGGGTATGTGGGACATCGTCCTGGCCAACAATATCGCCAATCCTTCTTTGATCTACGTCGGCCAGACGCTGGCTATCCCGGGCGCTGGAGGCTCATCGAGTGCGGGTTCGACTCCGACGTCGACGAGGGTCCCGGCTAGCACCAACCAGCCCACTGAGCCTACCCCAAAACCTGCAACTCCCACCCCCCGCCCAGCTACGCCCACTGCTGTAGCGTCAACCGCCTTCCAGTACGTGCAGGGGAGTATGAGGCACTACCCCAACTGTGGGACAGTGTACTTCAAGGGCAAGATCACAGGCGTTGGGGGCGAGCCGGTGAACGGACGGACGGTTCGCCTGCGCTTTGCAGGACACGCGGTCTACAGAGTCAGCGGCGAGGGTCAGGATACAGGGGAGTGGAGCTTCGCGCCGTTGGCAGGTGAGAACTACCATTCGCCCTTCACGTTTCTCATTGATGTCGTGGAGAGTGCAGGCAATCCAGCTCCGAATTCGGACACGTTGCAGATACAGTTCAACGACTGCGACGCCGCGGGGCAGTTCGAGAATATCCTGTTCAGGTACAGTGGGGGCAACACAGAACCGGTGAGCAGCCCTACAAAGGCATCTGAGCGCACGCCTACGCCGAGTCCTACACCCCACAACGACCCTCTCCCTGCGGAGTGGGATCCGCGACTGAATCAGCTGCCGTGTGTCCGCCTGGTGACAGTTGCGGACAGAGGTATGCAACTCCACCCTGGGGACCGGTACTGGCGCCTGGTGAAGGCCAGATGGCTAAATGAGGAGGAGAGCCGGAGGGACATCCAGATCTACGTCGACCTGCTGGACGAGGCGGGAAGGCGTGTGTATGGAGAGAGCGTCGGCTTCGAGAACGGCGGCCACCAGAGTGTGATCAGTGAGAAACAGAGCTGCTGCTATCCATGGGACTACCCAGTCAAGTTGCCGATGTTCAACGTGCTGTGTTCTTACAGTGCGTACGTCGAAGGCTTGCCAAGTGACATGGTGACGGGGATGGGGCTTGGTACGCCAGAACACCCCGATTGGACGATTCACACCGGCTTCGTACTCACGTTCCAGAGGACTGTCTACTAGTGACGGTGTCCAGTGTGCAGGCATGCCGCAGCTGGATGCTGGAGGATTGGGGATGCTTCGGCTGATATTCTGGCGAACTATGGCTCTGGTAGCCCACAACCTGCTTCAGGTGAGAGTGGTACTGCTACTCATTGTGGCTGCGTATTTGGTCGGATGGATTGCAGGCTCGATCTACGGCCGAGGCTTCTAGATTCGACGCCTGAACTGCCAACGACGTGATGGAGACACTCGATGATCCGCGTGAACATGCTATGCAACAATCGTGGTGCGAAGGAGGGAGAAGTATGAGCAGGCGAGTAAACCGTGTGGCGGTGCTGTGCTCCCTGATTGCGCTTCTGGTGTCCTCAAGCGCTCCGGTGTGGGCTACCCCGGCATCGGAGACGCAGGGCACGGGCGCGGCAGTGCACATCGTGCAGTGGGGTGAGAACCTCAGTCTGATCGCGATGCGCTACGGAGTCACTGTTTCCGCTATCGCACAGGCGAACAATTTGGCTAACCCTAACTTCATCTACGCGGGACAGAGGCTGACCATCCCAGGTGCCTCCTCGCCTCCCGCACCGGCTCCTTCTGGTCCGTCGACCACTTATGCGGTGCGTGGTGGAGATACCCTCTCCGCTATCGCCTACCGATTCGGCACGACGGTCAACAGTCTCGTCTCCTTGAACGGCCTGATCAACCCCAATCTGATCTATGTCGGTCAGGTCTTGAGGGTCCCGGGACAAGGGGAGCCATCTGGATCGACTAGTACTTGCGTCTACTCGGTCAAGAGTGGCGACAACTTGACGAGGATTGCCCTCAAGTACGGCACCACGACGTGGGCCATTGCCATCGCCAATAATCTGGCCAACCCGTCGTTTATCTGGGTGGGGCAGCGTCTGGCGATACCGGGGTGCTCTCCGAGCGGCTCGCCCACGCCAATACCATCTGCCGCCACACCGACGCCGCAGCCCGGCGTGACACCCACGCCTTCAGTGCAGCCGGGACCGGTGGCGCGCATGAACACTCCGGAGTATGGCGTGCACACGTTCCTGTGGTGGAACGGTGAGTACCGGGCTCGAGATGCGCAGCTGGCCAAAGACGCTGGGCTCACCTGGGTGAAGGAACTGTTCCCCTGGAGAAGCATAGAGGGGGCCGGCAAGGGTATCTTCGACTGGAGTGTGGCTGATCAGGTGGTGCAGACTGCGAATGATCGCGGACTCAAGATCATCGCTCGCGTGGACTTTCAGCCGGGTTGGGCCAGGGCAGATGGATCCCACAACGGTCCTCCGGACAACTACCGCGACTATGGTGATTTCCTGTACGCACTGGCGAACCGGTACCCGGGTCGCATCCAGGCGTACGAGATCTGGAACGAACCGAACCTGGCCCGCGAGTGGGGCGACCGCCCGCCCAACGCCGCTGAGTACGTGGCTCTGTTGCGAGTTGCCTACCAGCGCATCAAGGAAGCTGATCCCAACGCCGTGGTCATGACTGCCGGGCTGGCACCCACGGGCACGGGCCTGCCTGCCGCCGTCCCAGATGTGCAATACCTGCGAGAGATGTACCAGGCTGGCGCCAAGAACTACTTCGATGTGCTGGGGGTACACGCGCCGGGCTACAAGGCGGCACCAGAAACCAGTCCTGCTGAGGTACAGAACAACAAGGCACTGGGTGGCAGACGTTTCTTCTGCTTCCGGCACGTAGAGGACCTGCGCCAGGTAATGGTGGAGAAGGGAGATGCTGGTAAGCAGATAGCCGTGCTGGAGTTCGGCTGGACCAGCGATTCGAGACCGGATTCGCCGTACAACTGGCACGCCGTATCCGAGGAGACAAAAGCAGACTACATCGTGCGCGCCTATCAGTGGGCCCGCGATCACTGGTCACCATGGATGGGTGCGATGACCGCCCTCTCCATCGCCAGCCCGGACTGGACCGAGGCTGATGAGCAGTACTGGTGGGCCATCACCAATCCGGATGGGACTGCCAGGCCCGCCTATGACGCGCTGAAGGCGGCTCCCAAGTAGGAGAGAGGAGTATCTCGTTGGATTCAAGGACTCGTTGCCTTTGGCTGACGGCGGTTTCCCTGGTCGGGCTACTCGTGGTCGGGGGTTGCACGAGGGACAAGCCTTCCCCTGCGCCCACGCCTACTGCGCCAGTGGAAATGGTGCCTGCTACTCCGTCGCCGACGGCACCGCCCGTGATCACTCCCGCCGTACCTGAGGTCAGGTATCACACTGTGCAGCCGGGGGAAACAGTGTGGGATATTGCCACACAGTACGAGGTGACGCTGGAAGCCCTGGTCGCCGCCAACGAGCTCGCGGACCCCAACAGGCTCGAGCCCGGGCAGCGCCTGGCAATCCCCGAAGGTGACGACACCGGCACGGAGGAGTCGACCCCAGGAGAGTCCTCGTCGGATGCACAGGATGTTGGCGGGGAGCAGCGAACGCATACCGTGGCTTCCGGCGACAATCTGTGGGGCATCGCTTTGGAGTATGACACGACTGTGGATGAGATCGCGCGTTTGAACGACTTGGATCCCGAGGGCATCTTGACCCTCGGGCAGCAGCTGCTGATCCCGTAGCCCGCAACGGGGCGGGACTTGCCGCGCACTGGAGGATGATGATGAACCTGCTAGACTACCCCAGACCCAAGGGAGACACGGGCGTAGGTTTCCACTGGTTCCCGGATCACTACCACTACGAGAAGCGTTACTTCGACACCTTCGTGCCTGAATTGAAAGCCATGGGGGCCAGCTGGCTGCTCGTTCTCTCCGACGGTGTGAACACGATTCCGGATTGGTTCCTTCGGGGCCTCATCGAGCAAGACATAGAGCCCATCATTCGCGTTTACACCAGGTTCGTGACCTTCATCGACCAGGCGGCTCTGAGGCGAGCGTGCAAGCACTACGCATCGCTGGGGGTGCACTACCTGCACGTCTTCAACGAACCGAATCTGAAGCTGGAGTGGGCGGAGTGGAACCCCGAGCGGCTGCCGGCCCGCTTCATGGACTACCTCATTCCCTGCCTGGAGACCATGTACTCGGTAGAAGGGATCATTCCGGTCTTCACACCCCTGGCGCCGGGGGGAGACTACTGGGACACCTCATTCCTGAAAGAGGCCCTGGCGATTCTCAATCAGAAGGGCAAGAAGTACCTGTATGACAAGATGGCTATCGGCATTCACAACTACGGCTTCAACAAGCCCCTGACCTTCGGGAAGGGTGGCAGCAAGCGATGGACCTGCGCGCGTCCTTATCAGCGTCCGCCAGGCTGCGAAGATCAGACGGGTTTCTACTTGTTCGAATGGTACGACGAGATCGTGAGCCAGCTTACGGGCCGTCGTCTGCCCTTCATAGGCTGTGAGAATGGGATGAGGTTGGGCGACGCTGATGACCCTCGCTCCCCAGCCATCAACGAGGCACTCCACGCCGAACGCCATGCCGCCATGTGTCAAATGACGATGAAGGGCGAGTTGCCATACTACTTCTTCAATAACGCCTTCTGGTTGCTCGCAGCTGAGGACGACAACTTCTTCGTGCGCCACAGCTGGTACAGGCCGAATGGGGATCCGCGTCTACCCCAATCCGTGGCGCGGCTGAAGGCCTTGCCAAAGATCAAGCGGGCCCTTCGGGTACACGTGCCAAACGACATCAGAGTCCTCATGCCAGACGGCAGCGTGAAAGTGACGAGGCTGGAGGAGTATCTGCGGGGTGTGGTGCCGCAGGAGATGGGGGCCAACGCCCCTGCGGAGGCCCTGAAGGCGCAGGCGGTGGCAGCTCGCTGTTTTGCGACTGTGGCCGTGACTCACCCCAGACATGCGGCGCAGGGTGCGGATGTGTGCACCGAGAAACATTGCCAGGGATGGTCAGCACAGACGAACGCGGCTGCGGACCAGGCCGTGCGAGAGACCGAGGACGTGGTGGCCCTGCACGGCGACGAAGTCATTCAGGCCTTCTACTTCGGCTATTGCGATGGGCATACCCGGAACAGCGAGGATGTGTGGGTTCGCGCTCT
>DATKVP010000409.1:0-3947 GCA_035530015.1 Anaerolineae bacterium
GGAGGGGTGGAGGCCATCGCCTCAATCCTGTCGATCCGGGACGGAGCGATTCATCCCACGATCAACCTTGACAATCCTGATCCTCAGTGCGACCTGGACTACGTGCCCCACGTGGCTCGCCAAGCGAAGGTTGACATAGCTTTGTCGAATTCCTTCGGCCTGGGGGGTCAGAACGCCTGTCTGGCTCTGGGCAGGTACCATGAGTGACGTTGCCCCGTCGAGCGTGGTAGGGAGGCGGCACCGTCGCTGCGCTTGACATCTCCGTTGGTTTGTGGCATACTACCAAACAGATACAAAGGCTACGATGGAAACGAGTAGGCGGTCAGCCGGCGTGCAGAGAGTCCAGGTTGGGTGTGAGCTGGATACGGGGGCCCCGCTGAAGATCCTTCCGGAGCCGCCAACCCAAATGGCCGCGGTCGCGCGTCCAGAGTAGATTTGGCCGGGAACGTCGCCCGTTATCAATGACGAGGGTATGAACACGTACCCTCGAAGAGTGAGCGGGATACCGCTAAGTAGGGTGGTACCGCGGGAGTGTGCTGTCGCAAACGGAACTCTCGTCCCTAGGTGGGACGGGAGTTCTTCGCTTAATGGGGATCGAGTGGCGCTGATCCGGGGCGTGGAGTGGCATGATCTAGGGGAGATTGTCCGGCTGCAGGGACGTGCGGGTGACTTCCTGAGCCACCTGGACCGCCGGCTGGTGCCCGAAAGGCACGATGCTGAGGGGTTCAGGAGGGAGTTGCAGTCTATGCTTGGCGCTCGATCGGCCCGCGTCCTGGTCGCTGAGGACAAGGTCTGTGCTACGTTGAGGGGGTATGTGATGGGCACGGTGGCGAAGAACGAGCCCTTCTCCATCCCCCATTACGGATACATCAGTTGCTTGTACGTAGACCAGGAGCATCGAGGTCGAGGGGTAGGAGACGCCCTCGTGGACACGGTACTTGGCTGGTTCAAGAAGAACGGACTGATGGCTGCCCAAGTTGATGTGTCCTGCTGCGATCATGCCGGCCATGACTTCTGGCAGTCCAGGGGGTTCGCAGGGTTCCTCGATCACTTGTGGAGGGACACCGAGTTGGAGGGCGACGAGACAGTGGGCTCGCGCTGCGCGGTGCGCCCGGCTCGGTCTGACGACAGCGAGTCCGTGGTTCTGTTGTGGAAAGAGATGATGGAGGTCCATGCTGCAATCGATGGACGCCTGAGCGTAGGCCCACACTGGAGAGCAGATGTGGCCCAGTTGGTGGGACGGTGGCTTCAAGACCGCGATAGTCGCCTGTTGGTGGCCGAGACGACCGATGGGGTTATAGGTTTCGCACTGGGAGGCCTGACGGCAGTGACACCTGGTCTCAAAGCTTCCATACACGGTCATGTCGCTCATCTATGTGTGAGTCCCAGGTGGAGAAGGCACGGCGTTGGTCGGCAGCTCGTTGCATCTTTGAGAGAGTGGCTTCTTGGCCGCAGCGCGCCTTCGATGCAGGTGTACGTTTCGTGTCTCAACCCGGTGTCTCAGCGGTTCTGGCGGGGACTGGGCTATGAGGATTACATAAGTCGGCTCTGGTGCGACATAGTCTGATGGGAGGCCGCGATGACTGAACTACTGTATCTGACCGACAGCTACTTGCGCGAATTCACCGCCGTGGTTGCTGAGCAAGCAGAGGGCGGCGTCGTGCTGGACAGGACGGCCTTCTATCCTCAGGGCGGAGGCCAGGCTAGCGACACGGGTACCTTGCTGGATGACGACGGCCGGCAATACGTCGTCAGGAAGGTGCGGAAGGTCAAGGGCAAGGTGATCCACAAGATCGATGGAGAGTTACCACAGGTGGGCATCCAGGTGCATGGCGTGATCGAATGGGAGCACAGGCACAGGCTGATGCGCACTCATACCGCCCTGCACATCCTCTGCGGGGTCATCTGGCGCGACTACGCAGCTTCGGTGACTGGCGGGAACATGGAGCCGCTGAAAGCACGTATGGACTTCGAACTGGAGAGCATGAGCGCAGCGTTCTCCGACGAGGTGGAGGCCAAGATCAACGCAGAGGTGGCAGCTGCCCACCCCGTGCGCGTCGATATCCTGCCGCGGGAAGAGGCTTTTCAGATTCCGGATCTTATTCGCACCAAGATCAATCTGCTCCCAGAGAGCATACAAGA
Organism: Anaerolineae bacterium; assembly: GCA_035530015.1. Classification (GTDB taxonomy): domain Bacteria; phylum Chloroflexota; class Anaerolineae; order UBA7937; family B3-Chlor; genus JAUVXJ01. The sequence goes on from DATKVP010000409.1 coordinate 2,143, forward strand.
GGTGCGTGTGGTGGAGATAGAGGGACTCGATTTGCAGGCGGATGGCGGCACACACGTAGCCAACACCAGAGAAGTCGGTCGCATCAGAGTCACTGGACATGAGAGCAAGGGGCGCATCAACAAGCGTCTGCGCATCGAGATTGAGGACTAGCGGGAGGTTGATTCTATGTTCCTAGAAGTTCCCAGCAAGGTGGACTTTGCTGCGCTGGAGAGGCGAATACTGGGCTGGTGGGATGAGACCGATGCATTCCACAAGCTGGTGGAGAAGAACAGAGGCAATGAACGGTGGTCTTTCATAGACGGGCCGATAACCGCGAACAATCCTATGGGCGTACACCACGCCTGGGGACGCACGTACAAGGACCTCTACCACCGCTACCAGGCGATGCAGGGGCATGAGATTCGCTATCAGAACGGCTTCGATGGGCAGGGGCTATGGATCGAGGTCGAGGTGGAGCGCGAGCTGGGGTTCACGTCCAAGCGCGACATCGAGCGGTACGGCATCGCCGAGTTCGTGGAGAAGTGCAAGGAGCGCGTTCGGAAGTTCGCCGGTATCCAGAGCCAGCAGTCGATTCGCCTGGGGTACTGGATGGACTGGGACAACTCCTACCATACCATGTCCGACGAGAACAACTACACGATCTGGATGTTCCTCAAGAGTTGTCACGACAGAGGTTGGATATACAAGGGACGGGACGTGCTGCCCTGGTGCCCGCGGTGCAGTACCGCTATCTCGGAGCATGAGATTGTCACTGAGGGGTATCAGGAATTGACTCACCCCGCCGTCACCGTGCGCTTTCCTCTCGTCGGGCGCGAGAACGAAGCCCTCCTGGTATGGACCACCACGCCCTGGACCCTGAGTTCCAACGTGGGCGCAGCCGTGCACCCGCAGGCGCAATACGTCAAAGTCAAGCAGAACGGGGAGTACTTCTATCTGGCCCGCGAGGCTGTATCTACGCTGAACGGCCCGTACGAGGCGCTGGAGGAGCTGGCCGGTGCCAACATGGAGGGTTGGACCTACCATGGACCGTACGACGAGTTGCCTCCACTGCAAGGCGTGGAACACAGAGTGATCCTCTGGGACGAGGTAAGCGAGACCGAGGGCACGGGCATCGTGCACATCGCGCCGGGATGTGGTAAAGAGGACTTCGAACTGGGGAAAGAGTACGGTCTGGCGGCGATAGCTCCGTTGGACGAGTTCGGGGTCTTCCGGCCAGGATTCGACTGGCTCACCGGCCTCCAAGTCACAGACTCGGCAGAGGCGATCTTCGGCGATCTACGCAAGAAGGGGTTGCTGTACAAGGTTGAGGACTACACGCACCGATACCCCGTCTGCTGGCGTTGTCGGAGCGAGTTGGTGTTTCGCCTGGTCGATGAGTGGTACATCTACATGGACGAGCTCCGGTATCAGATCATGGACGTGGTGCGCCAGATACGATGGATTCCGGAGTTTGGGTTGGAACGCGAGTTGGATTGGCTTCGCAACATGGATGACTGGATGATCTCCAAGAAGAGGTACTGGGGACTTGCGTTGCCCATCTATGATTGTGAATGTGGGCACTTTGAGGTCATCGGCAGCGAGGACGAGCTGAAGGAGAGAGCGGTCGAAGGCTGGAATGAGTTCGAGGGACAGTCGCCACACCGGCCATGGATCGATGCGGTGAAGATCCGCTGTCCGGAGTGCGGCAAGCTTGTGTCGCGGATCCCAGACGTAGGGAACCCGTGGCTGGACGCGGGAATCGTGGCCCTATCCACCCTCAACTACAGGCACGACAGAGAGTACTGGGAGAAGTGGTACCCGGCCG
>DATKVP010000410.1:0-11722 GCA_035530015.1 Anaerolineae bacterium
AGGACGTCAGGATCAGGCAGACCATCAGCGGATCGGTAAAGGCCGTCGGCGCAAACTGGATGTCGAAAGGCGATAGAGCGAGGAAGAGAGCGCTCATCAACGCCAGGCGACGATCGGCCAGCTCGAGGGTCAGGTGGTACACGACCACGATGGATCCCAGGCTAGCCAGAACGTTGGGCAGCCGAGCGGCTGTCTCGGTGGGTCCGAAGAGCTTGAAGAAGAGTGCCAGCGTATAGAGAAAGACGGGGGGCTTGTCCACGATCACCCCATATCTGAGGAATACGTCTTTCCCTGATGCGATGAGCAATCCCCAGTGACTGTACAGGGCTTCATCACCGTGGAAACGATTGGCCGCGATGAGGCTGACCCTCAGCACTGCTGCGAGGGCGACAATCAGGGCCAGAGCGAGGTACGGCCGGGAGATAAGGCTCGCCAACTGTGATCGGCGATAGTAGAGCGCAACAGTCAGCCTGCATACCAGGAGACCAGTCACACCAGAGAAGAAGAGGATCGTCCCTGTGTTGACGAGGCTAGTCGTGGCGGGGACGAAGTAGGCCAGACATATCAGGAGCGGCATGTGGCACAGGGAGTCGAGGCGGAGAGCGCGGTTCAGGTCCATCGGAGCGTAGCGGCTGAGCATGAGGGAGTATGCCGCCCACAGAGTCACTACGGAAGCTGTACCGAGGAGAACCACCATGCCGAAGGCAAGATGGCTGGCGACCGCTTCGTAGCCGTGTCGCCGCAGTAGCTCCGCGATGAAGAGGGAGAGGGACGCGCCAGGAAGGAGGATAAGGAGGAACAGCTTTCTGTTCATTCCGCAGCTCCGGCGAGGGGGAGTATTTGATAGAGCATAGAGCTGATTCGCTCAGGGTCGCCGAAGACAGGTACCGTCAGCTGTGCTCTACTGATCACGGGATAGTGAGTTTCGGCGTATTCCAGGGTGGGTCCCAGTGCCTCCCCATCATGCAGCAGGTATACGTTTGTGCCTTCGCGAAACATCTGCTGGAGAAAAGCCTCGAATTCCTCAGCGGTCCAGAAGGCGGGACGAAACGCCTGCCGCCCCGCGTACAGGTCCACAGGCCCACTGTTCAGGGAAGAGCCCACGACGCACGGCTCCACCGTATGTGAGGCGAGTGCATCGAACCCCTGCCGCTCCTCCGAGGTGACGTAGCCGAAGCTTGCTCTGTAGGTCCCCCAGGGCCGTGAAAGGATATGCCACGTGCGCAGCAAGGGCAAGAACAGCAGAGCGAGGAGGATCAACACTCCAAGCGAGTGGCGGCGAAAAGAAACCTGTCCACTGTGAAGGGGTATCCTTCTCCACAGGTCGGCCACGCCGCAGCCAACCCAGGCCAGCACAATGGGAAAGAGGGAGAGCAGGTCCCGAATTCTGAGAGCCTCGTATGGCAGGTGGATGGCAAGCACTCCGAGCACTGCTGTCAGCAGCACGAGGGAGTATCCCCTTCTCGTCTTGTACATGCAATAGGCCCCGTACGCCGCTAGCGGGCTCAAGTAGCCGAATTCGTTGCCTGACAACGCGCGCTGCCACATGAGACGCGCTGTGTCAGGCACGTGGGACAGGCTGAAGAGATCTAGCTCGGTGGACTCCGGCGTGAGGAAGTGTCCGAAGACTCGCTGATGATAGAGCAGGTCGGGAACAGCAACGGCCAACGAGGCGAGGCCGAACAGACCTGCAAACTCCCATCGCTCTCTGCTGGTCAGCGTATCCCGCCCCAGGCAGAGCAAGGCCACGACCACGCACAGCCCTAGTGCCAGCTGGGTATGGCGGATGCAGTAGGCCCCGCCAAAGCAAAGGCCTGCCAGCAGAGCATAGGGCCGGTGTGACCCTCGCATCCCTCTCAGCATCAGCAGGACAGTCAGCACGGTGAACAACTGGGCAGAGGCGTCTGCCATGGGCACCACTAGTCGATCGATGTGTTCGTAGGAGGTGGCCAGACAGAACGCGGAGAAGGCGCCCGCGAGCAAGCGCTCCTCCCAGGGCCTGTCGTGCAGCAGCTCCCACACCAGTGCACAGAGGGCCAGCAGACAAAGAAGGCCCATCAATGGATTCACGAGATACAGCCCCTGTTCTCCCAGCAGCTGATAGCCGATGGAGAGGATGGCCGGCCACCCTGGCGGCCAGTCAGTTGCCGAGCGGCCATCTCCCTGCAGTGGTGGCATCCGCACTTGATATCCGTAGTGCACTACCGGCCACCAGGAGATACCGAGATTGCTCACGCGGGGGAAGAGCGGGAACCGGTGAGTTGGATCGCCGTGGTCGGCGATGTCAACCGCCATCTGCGCGTAGGCGTACGGATCATTGGCGGTAACGCCTCGCGTTCGATGCTTGAAGTAGACTGTGCCAGCCCAGAGGAAAACCAGGACCAGCAGTGTGATGCCTACAAAGGTGGTGTACTTCTTCTCTCGACGATGTCTCAGCGCTAGCAGGTATCCCTGGCACAGGACAACGTATACGACGGAAGCAAGTAGAACCGCCTCGATGTTGAGCACCGAGGACACCGGCTCAGGGTATGCGAACCGGTCGTAGAGAGGCAGCGGCTGGGTGAGCACTTCCTCGCAGACGCGTCGCGCCGAGGCTGCCAGGTAGGCGAACCCGAGCGGAGTGAGAGCCTCGAAGTGGAGGATGAATCTCCTGTTCCATAGCGAGAGCACCAGCTGGGGGCTCAGGAGTAGCAAGAACAGACCGATCATCCAGGGGTAGGGGCGGCCAACCTGGATGGCCAGGAGCATCAGCCCCAATAGATGATATGCCAGCAGCACCGCCGTCGCCAGAGGGGGGGTTGACGGCTTCTCCTCCTGCCACGAGAAGGTCAGGAGGGCCAGTTGCCGTCTGAGGAAGCCACTCCTCTGACTCCAGTGGAGGAGATACACCGCCCATGCCGCCGCACCCACAAACGTACTGCCATATAGCAGGATTCTGGTTGATAGATAGGGAATGACCAGTAGGCGAGATCCCATCAGGAGCAGTATGCCCGATGACCACGGAATCTGGCCAATCAGGAGCCACCGCATGGAAGAGAGCTTCGGCGCGAAGAATGTCAAGAAGATGCTCGCACCCAGGCCTGCGGCAAACAGAGCCATCAGTAGCACGTGAAGCTGTAGATCGTCGGGCGGAAGTGGTCCAGGTCGGGGATCGAAGAGGTAGGCCAGATCAAGCAACTCTCTGCTCCTCAAGCTGCACCATCATAGTCTACGGGCGACGGTGTGGCAGACAATTGGGCAAGGAAAGGAAGGGCACATAGCAGCCGTAGTGCCCTGAAGTGGAGAAGAACCAAAGGCAAGACGCGGGATTTCAGCCCCAGCTCGGTGGCTCTGCCTGAGATCTTGGATCAGCGCTCGTATATGGGAATCGGAGTTCGCTTATGGCGACTCCTGGAGACCATCTGCCGAACTTTCTCAATCGCCTCATCGCTGTGATCGTCTGTCTGCGAGCCTTGCAGAGCGACGAGTGCTCGGTCCAGCTCCTCGTAGGAGATTCCCATCTCACCCTCATCGGTCTGTCCGTCCCATAGCCCCGCACTGGGCGGCTTCTCCAAGATCTCCGCTGGGAGACCTAGAGCCCTGCCCAGGGCCCTGACCTCTGTCTTTAACAGACCACCGAGAGGCAGGAGGTCCACTCCGCCATCACCGTGCTTGGTGAAATACCCCGTGAGGAGTTCGCTCTTGTTGCCCGAGCCCACCACGAGGAAGCCGAGCTCATTGGCGTAGTAATACAGGGTGATCATCCGCAGGCGAGGTTTCAGGTTCGCCACGGAAAGCTGATCGCCCGGAGGCAGGAGGCTCACCAGCAGATCAAAGACGGGCCCCAGGTTGATGGTCTCCGTGGCAATGTCAAACCGCTGCGCCAGCAGCAGCGCGTGAGCCTTGTCCAGTGGGTCGCTGTGACAAGGGAGAATCAGCCCACGCACGGCATCGCCGTCTCCGAGAGCTCTCCTGCAAAGTGCACCAGCTACGGATGAGTCCAGCCCACCGCTGAGTCCGAGCACGATGCCGGGAACACCCGCCATCTTCACTTGATGCCGAATCCAGTACGCTATGTCGTCGATCAGAGCGGTGATGTCTGGGCTATTCTGCTTTTCCAGCTTCATGGGCGAGAACGATGGCCTCAGCGACGTCCTTCATAGGCTTCCGCTGGTCCATGCTGGTCTTCTGAATGCGACGGAAGGCGTCTGCCTCGCTCAAACCCTGGGTATCCATGAGAATGCCCTTGGCCCGATCGACGAGCTTCCTGGTTTCGAGCGCTTCCTTGAGATCGTCCACCTCTCTCTCGAGAGATCGGAACTCGTTCCATCTCCGCAGAGCTACCTCGATGGCCGGCGCCAGGTCTGCCTCGTGGAACGGTTTCACGATATAGGCCATCACGCCCGCCTGCTTGGCCCGGTCCACGAGGTCCTGCTGGCTGTAGGCGGTAAGGAGGAGCACAGGTGCGATTCTCTCCTCCGTGAGTATCCTGCCAGCCTCGATACCATCCATTCCCGGCATCTTGATGTCCATGATCACGATGCTGGGCTTCAGTTCGCGCGAGAGATGAACCGCGCTCTCACCGTCCCCGGCTTCCCCTACCACCAGGTATCCGAGACTCTCGAGCATTTCCCTGAGGTCCATGCGAACGATGGACTCGTCATCCGCTACGATTACTCTAGGTTGCTCCATTTTCGATCACCCCCTAATGGTGTTTTCGGGAAGGTCACAATGGCCTGGACTCCATCGCCGTCCCTCAACTCGAACCTTCCTTTCAGATCATCCTTGACCAACGTTTGTACAATCGTCAATCCCAGATGGCTATCGCGTTCCAGATCGAAGCCTTTGGGCAGTCCCTTTCCTGTATTCCCTATCCGCAGCGTAACCATGTCGGCTCCGTCTCGGATTTCGACCAGAAGTTCTCCTCCCTCCGTGGGCGAGAACCCGTGCTCAAGGGCGTTCTGCAGCAGTTCGTTGATGATCAGGGCGCAAGCTGTGGCTTGCTGGGTGGGGAGATAGACATTGGGCCCACGCAGTTTGAAGCGGATTCCCTCTTCCTCCCTCATGACGCCCTCGCGCATCTGGTCCAGGATCCTTCTGCTCACATCCTTGATGTTGATGACACGCGACTCGTGCTCAGAGAGGAATTCGTGTACGGCCGCGACGCTGAGGATGCGGCTCACACTGTCGAGCAGCACGTGCTGCACCTGCTTCGGGCCCGCCCTGCGGGCCTGCAGCCGAAGCAGAGAGGCGATCGTCTGGAGATTATTCTTCACACGATGGTGTATCTCCTGGATCATCGCCGCTCTTATCCTGGCCTCCTTCTCCACACGGCGAGCTTCCGTGGCATCGTGGATCAGGAGAAGCACACCCGTGACGTCTTGCTGCTGGGGCTTGGGCAACCGCAACAGCCGGCGCGACAAGGGAACCACATCGGTTTGAGCGAAGATGGGTATCGCCTTCCTGAGCCACACCCTGTCTCCCTCGCGCGCCTCCTCTTCCAGGCAGCGCTTCTCCTCGAGCGCCCTCTCCACGAACTTGTCGTCCCCGGTGGTGATACTGGACAGCTCTTTCTTCTCCAGAGTGTCCATATACCGTAGTCTGCGGTAAAGGTTCGTGGCGATATCGCTAGCGTAGCGGATTCGGCGCCGACGGTCCACTAGCAGAATACCGTCCTGTTCTCCGAACGGGGTGAGAGCATCCAGACCGTACAGTTCGTCCTGGACCACCATCGATTGTAGTCTCTCGATGGCTTTGCGGAACCTTATGGAGCGGTGTCGGTGGCGTTCCTGCTCTATCATGGTCTTCTCGACTGATAGGGCCGCAATCACGCTGCCGTCAAGGCCGTAGATGGGCTGTGCCTCCTGTATGACCGGCGCGCCCTCGGCCCTTACTCCTTGAGTCCCTTTGGTCGACTCTCCTGTGTCGAGCGCATCGAGGACCGCCGGTTTCTCGGGGGTCACAATCACCTGACCCAGCACAGGCTCGTCGTAGATGGGCGGAACCGAGTGCGGCCCCGCCTGGGCCACCACCACGCCCCCTCCCTCGGCCAAGGGGCAGTATACCAGCAGATCGGCCCGACTGATGTCGGCCAGAATCGGCAGGTTCCCCTCTATGCGTCCGAGAAGCTGCGTGTCCTCGTCTGAGATACCAGGGCACCGGAAGACAGCTGCGTCCATGCTCCACTCTCAACGGTCGTTCAGGTGTCTACATATTAAGAATGGCCGACAGCATAGCGGGCTGCCGGCCATTCGAACGTAACATAGCGCCCGTTGCAAGGCGGAGGGGTTGACTCCCCGCTACGCCGAATATCCTCTGGTCGGGGCGAGAGGATTTGAACCTCCGACCACTTGTACCCCATACAAGTGCGCTACCTGGCTGCGCTACGCCCCGACGGTTCGCCACTGATCATGATTATTATAGCAGAAACGCGCCTTCTTGACAAGCCCCCCCGTTTCTCAGTGACATCGTACCTTGTCTCTCCCCTGTGTGCCGGTGCCCCGATTCACTCCCTCGGCTCCTCAGGAGGCACGAGCTCTTCCAGTGGGATCTGTCTGGGTTTCATGTCGAAGACAACACAGAAATTGTCCACGACTCGTTCGCTCACCATCGTTATGTCGACCGGTCGTCCCAGAGCCTTCTCCATGGAGGTGATTTCTTTGTCCGCCAGTCCGCAGGGCACGATGAGTTGGAAATGGGAGATATCTTGTGCGACATTCAGAGCGAAGCCGTGGTAGGTGATCCAGCTTTCGATGCGCGCTCCGAGGGAGGCGATCTTCCTACGCTCATCCAGCCATACGCCGATGTTCCCCCGGAGTCTGCTGGCAGCTATGTCGAAGTCAGCAAGGGTGCGAATGAGCACTTCCTCGAGAGCGTGCATGTACCATGCAACGTCGGTGCGATGCTGAGTGAGGTCCATGATAGGATACCCCACCAGTTGGCCAGGGCCGTGATAGGTTACGTCCCCTCCTCGCTCCACGCGGTGAACCTCAATTCCATTTTCCTCCAGCCACTCACGCGACACCAGGATATTGTTCTCGTTTCCCCGGCGCCCCAGAGTTATTACCGGAGGATGCTGGAGAAGCAGAAGTGTGTCACCGATCCTACCCTCGCGTCTCGCTGCTGCCATTTGGTGCTGTAGTTCTAGGACGCTCTGGTAGTGCCGCAGTCCGAGGTTCAACGTGTTGAGCGGTTTCATGAGCACTTCACTGGATTCGATGATCCTCTGCCCACTTACTCACGATTACACCACAGCCACCGTTGACAGCAGCTTCACTGGGCGAAGCGCAGCCTCAGCAGCGTCCACAGGGTGGGTAGACCATCGAGGGGGGTCAGCTTCTTCTCGGTCCGAGGAGAGTACCATATCGGTACTTGACGGATACGGTGTCCTTTCTTCAAGATCTTGGCTGTGATCTCAGCTTCGATGGCGAACCCGTCCGAGTAGAGGTCGATCTCATCAGCCACTTCTTTCGCCATCAGCTTGTAGCAGGTCTCCATGTCCTGAAGGTCTGAGCCGTAGAGCAGATTGGCGATCTTGGTAAGGAGCCGGTTGCCCAGCCGCATATGCCACTTCTGCTCGGCCAGGGAGCGCACTCCGTAGACCACCTTCGCCTGCCCTTCTCTGAGGGGTTCAAGAAGCCTGTGGAAGTCCTGGGGGTCATACTCCAGGTCGGCGTCTTGAATGATGACGGCATCTCCGCTGGCTGCTGCCATCGCTGTTCGAATCGCTGCGCCCTTCCCTCGGTTCCTGTCGTGACTCAGGGCCACGAGCCCTTGTTGTCTGATGGACAGCAGAATCTCTCGCGTCCGATCAGTGGAACAGTCGTCCACGACAATGATCTCTTTGTCCAGATCCACTTCCGAGACCCGCCTGATGACCTCTGCGAGCGTCTGTTCCTCGTTGTAGGCGGGGATCAGTACCGAGAGTCTCATAGCCACTCCCCTAGTCTCAGGTCTGCACCCTGCGTCTCATGTGACCCGCAATTATAGTGCAACCTCGCCGCCAAAGACAAAACCTTCCTGGAAGGGTGTGGAAGAAGGCAGCGAGAAGCGGGCACGGGGGCTGTGTGGCCCCCCCCATCGTGTTCCTCCACACTCCCTCCCAGTGCCAGTTGTGAGAAACCCTCCGCACTCGCCGCTCCTAGCTATCGAAGACCGGATGGACGGCTTAGGTTGATCTCAAGCCCGGTCGTCCGGCCTGGCGAACCGCTCGTTGACGCCCAGTGCGCCGGCGGTGACGCTTCCATCGAGATCCGTCCTGCTTGCTCGGGCCCGTTACCAGACCTTATAATAGCTCGTGTGTCACTTTTGTGTGGATCACGGTGGGACTTACGTGAGCCCCGGACCAACTCAAATTCAAGAGGACTATGAATCAAATGGAGAGCGGAGCAATGTTGGAAGCAGCCTCTGGACTGCATGACACGCTGGTGGCGCTGCGCCGCAGAATCCACCAGCACCCGGAACTGGGTTTTCAGGAACTGGAGACATCCCGATTGGTTGCCGAAACCTTGACACTCTTGGGACTCACTGTTGATAAGGGGGTCGGGAAGACGGGTGTCGTTGGCCATCTGGGCCACGATGGGCCGACAGTGGCCATTCGAGCGGACATGGACGCCCTGTCTATCACAGAGGCCAACGATCTGCCCTACGCTTCACGAGTTCCGGGGGTGATGCATGCCTGCGGTCACGATGCCCATACCGCTATGCTTCTGGGCGCGGCCATGCTTCTCTCCAGGATGGAATTGCCCGGGCGCGTGCGTTTTCTCTTCCAGCCCTGCGAAGAAGGGACCGATGCTGAGGGCAAAAGCGGCGCAATGAGAATGGTGGATGAAGGAGTGATGAGCGACGTGGAGGCGGTCATGGCGCTGCACGTTGAGCCCAGGGTGGAGACCGGTCAGGTGAAAGTGGGAGAAGGGCCTATTTGTGCTGCTGCTGATGCCTTCGCGGCCACTATCGTGGGGACCGGGTGCCATGGGGCCTTCCCCCATCTGGGTGTGGACCCCGTATTCATCAGTGCTCAGGTCATCACTGCGATCCAGGGTATTGTCTCGCGCCGTGTTCCGCCCGAGGAACCGGCCGTCGTGACCGTGGGCTCTATTCACGGCGGTACCGCGGCGAATGTGATCCCTCCCGAAGTGCTACTCAAAGGTACCATACGCAGCATGAATGAGAGCGTGCGGCGCCGGTTGTGGGAGGAACTACGCAATACGCTCGAACTCTCAAGGGCCCTGGGTGGCGATTTCAAGCTCGAGATCCGCCCTGGATTCCCGGTGCTGAGCAACGATGCGGCGACGGCCGGCCTTATCCGCCAGGTGGCCACAGACCTGCTGGGGGAGGACAATGTACATCGGGAGACAGCTGAGATGGGCGCTGAGGATTTCAGCATTCTGGCAAGCGAGGCCCCCGGTGCCATGTTCTCCCTCGGTGTGAAGCGTCCAGGCAGCGAGAGGACGCTCCAATTGCACAGCCCGGACTTTGACGTGGATGAAGAAGCGTTGCCCGTTGGAGCTGCGATCCTCGCAGAGGCTGCCCGCAGGTACCTGGTGGGAGGCAATGGATGAAGGCGACTCCCGCATGCATTCCTTGCTACCTCAAGCAGGCTCTGTCGGCGGCGAGAGAGGTGACCGGTGACGCTGACAAGCAGCGAACGGTGCTCAACGAGGTAGCCGAGATCCTTCCCAGTTTGCCACTTCACAGCACTCCCGCGCACAACTCCACCCGTGTGCTCTGGCGCGCTCAGGAAGTGCTAGGCTGTGCCGATCCTTTTGCCTCGAAGAAGCGGCACTACAACGAGCTGGCTCTGAAGATGTATCCTCAGTTGAAAGCTCTCGTCCAGGACTCGCCTGAGCGTCTGAGCACTGCCATCAGAGTAGCGGCTGCCGGGAACATCATTGACCTGGGCATCCGCGACCGGGACGATGTGGACTTGACGGGCGTTTTGAATGAGACGGTCAGCCAGGGGTTCATGGTTGACGAGTGCGGACTCTTCGAGCGCAAGCTGGCTGGACTGGAGCGGATCCTCTACCTGCTCGACAACGCTGGGGAAACGGTATTTGATCGGGTGCTCGTCGAGGAACTGGCAGCAAGAGGCGTGCAGGTGACGGTGGCGGTCAAGGGACAGCCAATACTCAACGATGCGACGATGGAAGACGCCCTCGTCGCCGGATTGGACCAGAGTGCCCGCTTGATCAGCAATGGGTCTCCCATGATAGGCACGGATCTTGAGACCTGCTCTGAGGACTTCTTGCGGCTCTTCGAGGCAGCAGATCTCGTCGTGAGCAAGGGTCAGGCCAACTTCGAGACGCTCAACGAGACGGCCAATCACATATTCTTTGTCCTCAGGGCCAAATGCCTGGAGGTGGGGAGGGAACTCGGCGTGGCCATGGGGGATGTGGTGGCTACATTCAATCGGTCTGGCTGCCAGGCGCGATGACGCGGTGCTGCCCTACTGGCATGTTTGCTTCACCTAGGTGGATGGCTGAATCTGGATGGCCGATGGTAGACCGATCATGCACACGAACCTGTTCATAGAGCACCTCAAGAGCCTTCCTTCCTACCAGGGGCAGGTCTGCCACGTGGAACATATCTCCGCCCGGAAGGCGCGGTATGGAGACCTGGCCAGACCGCTGCCTCGTCCTCTGCTGCGGGCCTTGGACGCCGCGGGCGTGTCGGACCTTTATGCCCACCAGGCTGCTGCCATCAGCGCCGTTCGGGACGGTCATCACGTGGCGGTGACCACTTCCACTGCCAGCGGCAAGACTCTGTGCTACAACCTGCCTGTCCTGGAAAGCCTGCACGGCGATCCCTCCGGTCGGGGGTTGTACTTGTTTCCCACCAAGGCGTTGGCTCAGGACCAGATGCGAAACCTGGGCGAACTGGTGCGGTCTGCAGGGCTAGACCTGCTGTGCGGCACCTACGATGGTGACACGCCGCGTTCGGAGCGGGGTCGCATCCGCAAGACAGCTTCCATACTCCTCACCAATCCCGATATGCTGCACATAGGGATTCTCCCCAACCACCGTTTGTGGGCCCAGTTCCTGGCCAATCTCCGCTTCGTCGTCGTGGACGAGGCTCATGCATATCGAGGGGTCTTCGGTTCGCACGTGGCCTGTGTCTTGCGACGGCTGAGACGCCTTTGCCGGAGGTACCGTTCCGAGCCTGTGTTCATATGTTGTTCAGCCACCATCGCCAATCCGGCCGAACACGTCGAGAACCTGACCGGCCTGCCGCCTGTGGTGATCGCGGACGATGGTTCTCCCCGAGGTTCCAGGGACTTTGTGCTCTGGAACCCTCCTTTCGTTGATGAGAAGAAGAGTGCGCGCCGCAGTGCCAACGTGGAAGCTTCCCGCCTCTTTACAGAGCTTGTGCGCCATGGACTGCGAAACATAACCTTCACCAAGGCCCGCAAAGTTGCAGAACTCATACTGCACTACAGCCGGGAGATACTGGCGAAAGAGGATCCTGATCTGGTGCCCCTGATCAGGTCCTATCGCGCCGGGTATCTGCCCCGAGAACGCCGGGAGATCGAGCAGGCTCTCTTCCAGGGGAAGCTCCTGGGGGTTACAGCCACCACGGCCCTCGAACTGGGAGTAGATATCGGGGCTCTGGATGCCACAGTCCTGGTGGGCTATCCAGGCACCGTGGCCAGTACCTGGCAGCAAGCGGGCAGATCCGGCCGAGGAGCGCGAGATTCTATTTCGTTCCTCATCGGTCTGGACAATCCGCTGGACCAGTACTTCATGCG
>DATKVP010000411.1:0-4694 GCA_035530015.1 Anaerolineae bacterium
GTTCTCCATCAGGATCTTCAACGCCAGACTGAGCTGGCCCCGGAGATCACGGGGATCGATCACGATGCCAGCGCCTGCGAGTGCCTCTCCGTCGCTCCCCACGTCCGTAGCTATCGTCGCGGTGCCACAAGCCATGGCCTCCAGCATCGCGATGGACAGCCCCTCGACTTCAGAGGGCAACACGAATATGTCTGCCGCTTGCAGGATGCGGACCAAGGAGTCCTGGTTCTTGATCAGCCCCGCGAATGCCGTCGTCTCCCCGGCGTACCGGTTTCGCAGTCTATCGTATTCGACTCCGTTGCCAACTACTACGGCTTTGCAGTGGGGCGGAGACTCCAAGCTGCGCAATACCTCCAGAAGCGTCCCCACGTTCTTCTCGGGATCGAGACGGCCGCAGTAGACGACCAGCAACTCAGCTGCGAGTTCTTCCTTGAAGCTCGAAGGCCCTGGATGGAAACGGCGGGTGTCCACCCCGTTGGGTATGACATGTATGCGCTCCGGCCGTACGCCGCATTCGGCCAGGATAGCTTTCTGCTCGTGAGAGAAAATCACCACCGCGTCGTACCGGGCCAGTGCGACAGACCAGATGCGGTAGAACAACCGTGAGCCTACGCCCCACAGGCTGGCGCGACGATCATACGGGGCGTGGAACGTTGCCACGATGGGAATGCCCAGGTCGTTGCATACCTGTGGGAGACCGAAATCTAGGTTGGAGAAGGAGAGGGACACGTGGGCTATGTCGACCCCCTCGTCTGCCAGAGTTCTCTTGATGACTCCTTTGGAGCGCGGCGACGAGATCAAGTCGTGGTCCCATAGGCTAAACGAACTGAGCCTCTTGAGGTGGGGGGCTTGGGCCGCCTTGTCGACTAGAGGACCGTGGTAGAAAAAGAGGACATGTGCGCCGCGGGCTTCCAATCCCTCTGTGATCTGGTTGGAGTACCTTACTAGCCCGTTGCCGCGCTTTCTGGTTTTGTGTCCGAACCAGGCGACTTTCATGTACGTTCTGGATCAAGCTCTCTAATGGATCCCTGCTTCGAGGGACTGAAGCATTATAGCAGCTAACGGGTCAGAGAGCAAGAGGTGCCGGTGACGGCACGAGAGATCAAGATGCGCATGCTCTGGCAAGCCCAGTGTGAGCGGGCTCTCGGCCATGTCAAGGTGCGGCCTCCAGGTACGGCCAGTGGATCCCGAGGATTCTCCTGTCTAGCCCGGCTAGTGACCGCAGGCCTACGACCAGGCTCTTCGGCGTACCGCGCTCTGACCAGATTAGGACCGCAATAAGACCTGATTTTGACCTTGCACTAGTATGATATACGAGTGAGTGGCTGTGCCATGACCCGACGGGCTCGCGCTTAGCGGACCAGCGGTGGGCGAGGCTGACCAGTACGCTGTTAGCATGTCCCCGAGACCATCGGGCTGGCACTCCGGTTTGCCTGTCTTCGTGCCAATTCGTGCCGCACCTGCAAGAGGGTGATTCAGGATATGCCTGGCGGGCAGTTCGCCCTCCGATCGGGAAACATAGCACTTCCCCGTCGGGGGCTTGTTGGTTTGACAGCTGTCAATAGCTGTGTTATAATGAGTCGCTCTTCGTCAAAGCCCAAACAATTGAAGGAGGTAGAATCTGATGGATTTCACGATGTCTCCTGAGCAGGAACTCTGGAAGCAAACGGTGCGGGAGTTTTCTGAGCAGGAACTAGACCCCATAGCCAGGAAGATCGACGAGGAATGGCACCGCATACCCGAGGAAGTCATCGACAAGATGGCGGACTTGGGTATTTTTGGTATCACCATTCCTGAGGAATACGGCGGCTGCGCTGTCCCGGGTGAGGAGATGCAGTACGCGATCTCAACTATTTTCGAGCTCGCTCGCGGCGAATTGAGCATGTCGCTCCCGGTGTATACGCTGCTGTGCATCGGTTGGTCCATGCTCCTGGTCGACCACGGGACCGAGGAGGCCAAGCAGGAGATCCTGCCCAAGGTGGCCTCCGGCGAGTGGTTCATGGGCATCAGCACCACTGAGCCCGGCGGAGGGTCGGATCTGGCCAACATCAAGTTGGCTGCCACCAAGGATACAGGGGATAGCTGGATCATCAACGGTGAGAAGGCTTACATAAGCGGCGTGCGGGAGGCGACAGACAGAGGCGGCGGTCACTGCACTTTGTTCCTGACCAAGCCTGAGGATGGCTACAAGGGAGCCACCTTCGCTTGGTTCCCCGCCAACGCGCCTGGCACCAGCTACACGACCTACCACGACATGGGGCGTATGGGTCTCTCCACGGGTGGCTTCATCTACAAGGATGTCGAAATCCCCAAGAAGTACATCCTGGGCGAGGAGAACAAGGGCTTCTACGTCAACATGGAAGGGTTCAACGTCGCCCGTGCAGTGGTGTCTGCTGCTTGCCTCGGTGGCGCCGAGAGGTGTCTGGAGATCAGCCGCGACTATACCAAGCAGCGCGTGCTCTTCGGCAGGCCCCTGATGAACTTCGAGGCCATCTCCTTTGAGATGGTGGACGACAAGGCCGAGCTGGAGATGCTCAAGCTCATGCTCCAAAGGGGTGCATGGTTGATCGACCAGGCCCGCAAGGACAAGACTAAGGTCGACTACCGCGACATCAACCGCACCGTCGCCTTGGTCAAGTGTTATGCTCCGATGCTGGGCATACGCGCGGCCCGCAACGGCATGATGTACCACGGCGGGTTCGGCTATACGAAGGACACGCCGCTGGAGATGTCACTCCGAGGGACCATGTCTTATGTCGTGGGTGCTGAGGGTGGCCATCACGTGATGAAGATCATCATGGGCCGTGACTGGTTTGGTAACGAGGCTGTACCGTATCGTGGCAGCCAGGAGGGGCACTAGGACGCTGAGGACTCGAGTCGGCGTGCCAAGAAGCGTGCCCATTGACTAGCTCAACATGCCAGGGGGGATGCAAGTCCCCCCTGGCAGCGTGTCTGCCTGTCTAGTGCGTTTCCAGAACGCCGTCCTTCATCTGGGTTGATCCGCAAGCTCGTGAGGCGGACGCAGTGCATACGCGTTCCCTTCATCTGGAGGGGAGGCTTGTCGCCATTGACCATCTACGCTTTCGAAGACAGGGTGCCCAAGCTCGGCGACAATGTGTACGTACATCCCTCAGCTGACATAATCGGAATGGTTACTCTGGGGGATGATTGTTTTGTGGCCCCTGGTGCTCGGCTCAGGGGTGACTACGGCGAGATCATCATAGGCAGTGGCACCAGCATAGAAGAGAATTGCATCATCCACGCGCGACCGGGCGAGGTAACGCGTATCGGGGACCACGTCACCGTCGGCCACGGTTCCATCATCCACACAGCGACGGTGCACAACCACGTCGTGCTGGGCATGGGTTCCATCATTAGTGACTATGCCGTGGTGGGGGAATGGGCTGCCGTCGGTGAGGGCGCTGTGGTCACTCAGAGCACTGAGATTCCCCCGGGAAAGGTCGCGGTCGGCGTTCCGGCCACAGTCAAAGGTGACACGAAAAAGGCATGGAGAGAGCTGTGGGATAGCTACAAGGACGTGTACGTTGATCTTGCGCGTCGCTATCCGAAGGGGTTGAGAGAGGTAGCAGAGGGTGACTGACGCGGATGGAGAAAAGGTAGAAGTCGTTGTTGTTGGGGCTGGCCTAGCAGGGCTGTCGGCGGCATATGTCCTCGGTCAGGCGGGCGTGGATACCGTGGTTGTGGAGCGAGGGGATTACCCGGGGGCCAAGAACGTCACCGGGGGCAGGGTCTACATGCATCCTCTCAGACATTACCTCCCGGATCTCTGGAACGACGCTCCCCTGGAGAGATATGTCACCAGAGAGACGTTGACCATGATCGCGGATGGTGCCTCAACAGCCATTACCCTTGACAGCGACAGGTTCAGGGAGGAGCCACACCACAGCTACACGATCCTGCGGTCTAACTTCGATCGGTGGTTAGGTGACAAGGTTGCCGAGGCGGGCGCGTTTGTCCTGCCCAAGTATCGGGCCGATGACGTGCTCATGGAGGACGGCAGAGTAGTGGGCATAGTCATGGGTGAGGAGGACGAGATTCGCGCGGATGTGGTCGTGGCGGCCGACGGTGTGCTCTCGCTGGTAGCGGAGAAGGCTGGTCTCCGCCAGGCACAACAGGCGAAGCACTTCGCTGTCTCTGCGAAGGAGGTCATCGAACTCCCCGCCAAGTCCATAGAGGAGAGGTTCAATCTGGGGCCTGGCGAGGGAGCGGCGCAGCTCTATTTCGGGGCCCTCACCAAGGGAATGCTCGGTGGAGGGTTCCTCTACACCAACAAGGAGAGCATCTCCCTCGGATTGGTCGTCGGAATCGAATCCCTGATGGAGAGAGAACCCAAGATCGAGGTTCACGAGATACTGGAGGACTTCAAGGCTCGGCCTGAGATCCGCAATCTCATTGCCGATGGTGAAACCGTCGAGTACTCTGCTCACGTGATTCCGGAGGGCGGGATCAACGTCATGCCCAAGCTGTACTCCGACGGGATCGTGGTGGTGGGGGAAGCAGCAGGGCTCGGATTGAATATGCTCCTCACGGTAAGGGGCATGGAGTTCGCAGTGGCATCGGGAGTCATGGCCGCGGAGGCGATCAAGAAAGCCAGGGAGACAAGTGACTACTCGGCGGCTTCGCTGGCACAGTACCAGGAATCGCTGAGTGACACCTTCGTACTTAAGGACTTG
>DATKVP010000412.1:0-3237 GCA_035530015.1 Anaerolineae bacterium
AGTGATCGAGGGAGCCAGGGCCATGTCCGACTACGAACCTGACTGGGTGCTTGGCCTGGGGGGTGGTTCGTGTATGGACGCGGCCAAGGCGATGTGGGTGTTGTACGAACGCCCTGACCTGAAGCCCGAGGCCATCAATCCTGTGGAGACCCTGGGCCTGCGGAACAAGGCGCGACTGATCGCCATCCCCACCACGGCCGGAACGGGGGCCGAGGTCACCTGGATGATCGTGCTCACAGATACCGAGGACGACCGCAAGCTGGGCCTGGGCTCGCGGGAGAACCTGGCCGACGTAGCCATCGTGGACCCTGAGATGTCAGCAGGCATGCCCCCCCGGCTCACGGCGGATACGGGATTGGATGCCCTCACCCACGCCATCGAGGGGTATGCCTCCTCCTGGGGCAATGACTTCAGCGATGGGTTGTGTTTGAAGGCTGCAGAGTTGGTCTTTCGTTATCTACCTCAGGCGTACGCCGATGGGAACGACTCTGAGGCTCGGGAGAAGATGGCCAACGCCGCTACTCTGGCAGGCCTGGGGTTCGGCAATTCGATGGCAGGTCTGGCCCACAGCATGGCCCACTCCTTGGGAGGGGTTTTCCACACCCCGCACGGCAGAGCTGTAGGGCTCTTCCTTCCATACACGATCGAGTACGCTGCTCGCGAGAAGCCCCAGCGGTACGCGGAGATGGCGCGATACCTCGGCCTTCCAAGCGGCTCGGAGCTAGAGGGAGCGTCCAGCCTGGTCGGTGCGCTGAGGGACCTGCTCGAGCGCTTGGAGCATCCGTGCTCTCTCAAAGCGGCGGGTATCGAGCACGACTCTCTTAGAGAACGTATGGAGAAGCTGGTGGACAACGCGGCGAATGAGGCCACCACAGTGGTCCACCCCCGGATCGCTTCCATGGACGAGTTGGAGCGCCTTTTCTTCTGTGCCCACGAAGGGCGTGAGGTAGATTTCTAGTGGAAGGGGGCTAGGCAGCGAGACAGTGGACGGCTATATGGGAAAGCTCCTGCTGGTTGATCTCACTACCGGCAGCGTCGAGGATGAGGAGCTTTACGAGGAGTACGCGAGGAGATTCATCGGAGGTAGCGGGCTGGCGGCCCGCTATATCTATGACCTGACGGAAGCCGGCACCGATCCGCTGGGGCCGGATAACCCTCTCGTCTTCATGACGGGGCCGCTGGTCGGCACGCGGGCGCCTTCGTGTGGCAGATACGTGATCTGCGCGCGCTCCCCTCAGACAGGCCTATGGGGGGAGAGCAACGTGGGTGGCTTCGTGGGGCCTCATCTGCGCTTCGCGGGCTACGATGGTGTGATGATCAAGGGTCGGGCACCAGAGCCGGTCTACCTTGTGGTCCGCGATGGGACAGCCGAGCTGCGTGACGCCTCCCACCTCTGGGGGATGGACTGCTACCGCACCCAGGATGTGATCAGGGAGGAACTGGAAGATCCTTCGGTACGGGTGGCCGGCATCGGTCCCGCAGGCGAGAACCTGGTCAAGTATGCGGGAGTCATAGCCGGCCAGGGAAGAGCGGCAGGCCGCTCGGGCATGGGCGCTGTGATGGGCTCCAAGCGGTTGAAGGCCCTGGCCTGCCGTGGAAGCGGCTCCGTGCCGCTGGCCGACGTGGGGACGTTTGACGCGGTGGCCGGGGAGACGCTGGCTCTGCTGAAGGACGATGTCAGCACCCAGGTGCTTCACCAGACCGGAACGGCGGGGTCGGCCAATGTGCTCTCCATGCTGGGCAACATGCCCACCAGGTACTTCATGCAGGGCGAGTTCGATGAGGTGGACAACATCAGCGGCAGCACCATGGCCGAGACGATACAGGTGGGCAAAAGCGGCTGCTTTGGCTGCGTGGTGCAGTGCGGCCCGCAGGTGGAAATCCGAGAAGGCTCCTACAAACTCGAGAGGACTGCCGGCCCTGAGTACGAGACGGTGGCCGCGCTGGGGTCGCTGCTGCTGATCGAGAATCTCGAGGCCGTGAGTTACATGAACCACCTCTGCAACTCCCTCGGTGTGGATACCGTAAGCATGGGGGTGACTTTGGGGCTGGCCCATCACCTGTACGAAACGGGGGCCTTGAACGTTGGGGACACAGACGGGGTCGTCCTCCAGTGGGGCGAGCCGGAACCCGTGATACGGATGATCGAGCAAACGGCCCGACGTGAGGGCTTTGGTGACCTTCTGGCGGAGGGGAGCCTCGCCCTTGCGCGGCGCTTCGGAGTCGAGGAACTGGCTGCGCAGGTGAACGGCCTGGAGATGGCGATGCACGATCCGCGTGCCAGCGCAGGCGTCACCCTTTCGTACCTCACATCTCCGCGGGGAGCCTGCCACAACAAGAGTGATGCCTATTGGCTGGACATGGGACGTACCCTCGATGATCTGGGCATTGGCTTCGCGGATCGCTTTGAGGAGGAGGGTAAGGCCGCTCTGATGGTCCGCCACCAGGACTGGAGGAGCGCTGGCGACGCACTGATCAGTTGTCTGCTCGTGTACCCTCCCAGCGAATCACTGGTGAGAATGCTGGCGGCAGCCACGGGTGGCGATTGGACCGTTTCCGACGTGCTCCAGGTGGGAGAGCGGATTCTCAATCTGAAGAGGGCGCTCAACTTGCGCTGGGGATGGGATGTCGAGCGCGAGAAGCTGCCTGGTCTCTTCGAGCAGGCCCTGGAAGAAGGGGGGACGGGCGGTTACGTGCCCGACGTGGACAGGCTTCTATCCGACTACTATGAGGCGCGCCAGTGGGACAGGGTTAGCGGAAAACCCACGAAGAGTAAGCTCGTGGAACTCGGCCTGGACGAGGTGGCGGACGAGCTGTACTGAGGAGAGCGGCTTGCTCTTCAGGTCAGCAGGCGAAGACTAGCTCAGTTTGACCCTGTGCAGGCGCGGATTATCGGTGATGCCGGGGATGCGTCCGCGCTTGGCCACAGGTCTGCCCTCGATGGCCTTGATGTCGGCGGTGAAGTCTATGGGAGGCGCTGAACTGACCGCGCTCCCCACACCGAAGGCGTCAACCGGCGCTCCCTTCTCCACAAAGAGGCGGATGCGCTCGGCGTCTATGCCACCGCTGACCACGATTCTCACGTGCTCGTAGCCTGCCTGGTCGAGGCGGGCACGGACCTCTTTCACCAGGTCCGGGGTGACGCGTCCGCGCTCACCGGGGGTATCCAGCCTCACTCCCCACAGCTTGTCGCCCAGAGCCGTGGCCACGCGCAGGCTTTCTTCCGCTTCGTCCTTG
>DATKVP010000413.1:0-2793 GCA_035530015.1 Anaerolineae bacterium
ACGGGAGCACCGACTCACCGTCGTCACCGACGAGGTCGACCCCCACCTGGAGATGGCTATGGTCATCGACAGGTTGGAGGGCCAGCCCCTGCTGTTTGAGAGGGTGAGAGGAAGCGACCACCCCGTAGCCGCGAGTCTCTGTGGGGCGCGAGCGAACCTGGCCCTGGATCTGGGTCTGGAAGTCGGGCAATCGCTGTTCACCCTGGCACATGCCCTGGACCATCCATCAGAACCCACGGTGATCGACGCAGGCCCGTGCCAGGAAGTGGTCGAGGAGCAGATCGATCTCCAAACGCTCCCCATCCTCACTCATCTGCCGCAAGATGCTGGCCCCTACGTCACTGCCGGCGTGGCGGTGACGCGGGACCCAGACCACGGGAGGAACGTCTCCTTCCATCGCCTCCTCCTGCTGGACCGAAGCCACCTCGTGGCCCGACTCGTCGAGGGGCGCGGCACGGATACCCTGCTGAAGAAGAGTCCGGGCGACGTCGAAGTGGCCATCTGCATTGGCAACTCCCTGCCCGTACTCGTGGCCGCAGCCACCTCTGTCTCCCCCAACGTTGACGAGTTCAGCATCGCCAACGCCTTGCGACCGACGCCCCTGGTCAGGTGCCTCACCGTGGACCTGGAGGTGCCCGCCCAGACAGAGATCGTGCTGGAGGGGCGTTTCACGCAAGCCACGGCCCCGGAAGGCCCCTTTCTCGATCTCACCGGGACCATGGACCTCGTGCGCCCGGGCCCCATCGTCGAGATCACCTGCATCACCCACCGACACGACGCCATCTACCAGGCCCTCCTGCCGGGCGGCCTGGAGCACAAGCTGCTCATGGGTCTGCCTCGAGAGCCCACCATCTTCGCTGAGGTGAGCGAGATCTGTCGCTGTCTGAACGTGTTGCTCACGCCTGGAGCCGGTACCTGGTTGCACGGAGTAGTGCAGATCGAGAAGCAAAACGCAGAGGATGGGCGCCGGGCCATCGAGGCGGCATTTCGGGGGCACCCATCGATGAAACACGTGGTGGTCGTGGAGGACGACATCGATATCTACGACTCCAACGATGTGGAGTGGGCCATAGCCACCAGGTTCCAGGCTGGCCGGGACCTTTTGGTACTGGAGAATCAACCCAGCAGCTCCCTCGACCCATCGGCCACACACATTCCCGGAGAGAAGACACGCACGACGAAGATGGGTCTCGATGCCACCATCCCCTGGAGCAAACCCAATGGAGAACCACGGTCGGTGGAGGAGAGAGCAGCCTTCAAGAGGATCAGGTACCAGGAGTAGAGACACCCCATGCGTTTGAGCGGCGAAGAACGAGCCATGTTGTCCGGGGATCACGGTCCGGCCGCTCAGAAGGCCATGGAGATCGTGGTTGCGCTGGCGGAGATCTACGAGGCAGAGGACCTGGTGCCCGTGGCCAGCGTGCAGGTGGCCGGCGTCAGCTATGGCAACCTGGGCCAGGCAGGGCTGGATTTCCTTGAGGAATGGGCAGCAGATGGTGCTCGCGTGGTGGTCCCCACCACCCTCAACCCAGCGGGCATGGATCTCGAGGCATGGCGGCAGTTGGGGATACCAAAGGAGTACGCTCAGCGGCAGCTGGAAGTGATCGAGGCCTACCGCGCCATGGGCATTACCATCAGTTGCTCCTGCACGCCCTATCTGGCGGGAAACACTCCTGGCCTGGGGCAGCACATCGCCTGGAGCGAGTCCTCGGCGGTGAGCTACGCCAACTCGGTGCTCGGCGCGCGCACCAATCGAGAGGGCGGACCGAGCGCCCTTGCTGCGGCTATCACCGGCCGCACCGCCAGGTACGGCCTTCACCTGGATGACAACCGGCAGGCCCATCTCGTCGTGGAAGTCGCCTGTGACTTGCACTCCCAGGCCGACTTCAGTGCCCTGGGCTACCTCGTGGGACAGAGGGCAGGCGGCAGCGTGCCCTACTTCCGGCTGAAGTCGGGTCTCGAGCCTGGCTTGGATGAGCTCAAGTCGCTGGGCGCCGCGATGGCAGCGAGCGGAGCCGTAGCGCTGTACCACGTGGAAGGCGTTACCCCGGAGGCGCGCTCTCGAACGATGGTGGCCGACGACGCCACCACCTTCTCCATCGAATCACTCGATGAGGGGTATGAGATACTGAACGGCGCTGGCCAGAAGATCGACCTGGTCTGGCTAGGCTGCCCCCATGCCTCCCTGGCCGAGATCGAACGCATCGCAGACCAACTTGGTGGCAGGCAGGTGGAAGCAGCCTTGTGGATCACAACCGCCCGAGAAGTGCTCAGAGCTGCGAGGTCCAGGGGTCTTACCGACCGCATAGAGGGCTGCGGTGGCCGGGTGGTCGCCGACGCTTGCCTGATAGGCGCTCCTCTCGGCGACATGGGTATCAGCAGCGTGGCCACCAACTCCAGCAAGGGCGCCTTCTATCTCCGCAATCACTCGCATCTTCAAGTCCGGTTTGGCACCCTGGCTCAGTGCGTCGAGGCCGCCGTCAAGGGGAGATGGCCAGCATGAAGTTACGCGGCAGGGTGATCAGACAGGGCCGCGCACAGGGAAAGGCGCTGGTATCCCACCAGCCGATAGGGTTCTTCGGCGGAGTGGATCCGGAGACCGGCGTGATCGTGGAACCGGCCCACGAACTGGAGGGTGAGTCCGTCGGTGGTAGGATCCTGGTCTTCCCCCAGGGTAAGGGCAGCACCGTGGGCTCCTACACTCTCTACCGCCTGCGGAAGAAGGGGCTGGCGCCCGCAGGGATCATCAACGCACAGAGCGAGGCCATCGTGGCCGTGGGTGCCATTATCGCC
>DATKVP010000414.1:0-3385 GCA_035530015.1 Anaerolineae bacterium
GCTTACCACCTGCTTATCGAGGACGATGCACATCAACTGCCCTACGCTATTCCGTGTGTACTCCGCGAAGAGAGCTGTCCCCTCGTCATCCAGCTGGAAGCGGATCTCCATCAGCCCCAAATCACCAAATTCCACGGCGGCTCCAGTCAGGTGACGCCCGGTGAGGATTGTCTGGTACACCGGTCCCTCAGGCTCGCTGGGGAGAGTTGGAGTGAGCACCACTGTTGGTGTCGCAGTGGCTGATTCGGTGGCTGTGATGGTGAGCTGAGGAGCCGGCGTCTCTGGGCTGATGGTCGCCGTAGGTGCGACGGGCGTGAGCACCGCCAGCTGTTCAGTAGTGGTCACGACCGTGCCAGCTGGCAGGAACGAACGTCCCGCATCGATGAACTCCAGCAGACCCGTCTCGCCAAAAGTTTCGATGGCCCGCTCTGGATCCTCGATGCCGGGCAACTCGACGATGATTCGCCTGCCGCCCGAGAGCTGAATGAGCGGTTCTGAGACCCCCAGGCCATTGACTCGCTGCTCGATGATGGCCCTGGTGGCGTCCATGGCCCCGGGGTCGACGAGCTCCTCAGGGGGGACGTCAGCCTCCAGGAGGACCTGAAGGCCTCCCTGAAGATCCAACCCTCTGCGAAGCTCTATCTCGCGGTCGAAGTCGATGGGGCCCAGATGGATGTGAATACCTGGATTGCCGGGTAGATCTACCCAGGCGGCAGCGAGCGCCAGGACGATAATGCAGCCCAGCAGGGCCAGAGTTCTTCGCCTATCGGTGAGCACGGTTACATCCTTACCTCAACTGAATCAGCGGGGCTGATTATAGTGCGCGGCCGCGGGACTGTCAAACTGGCCCTCTCGCATGCTACACGACCTTCTCCCGCACCCAGCTGCTGACGACGTCCATCGTCCAGACCACGATGACAATGGCCCATACAGCGACCCCTGCTTGCTTGTAGCGGAGCAAGTTGACCCACTGGATGAGGATGAAGCCTATGCCACCGCCGCCGACGAAGCCGATGACCGTGGACATGCGCACGTTGATGTCCCAGCGGTAGATGGTGAAGGCGATGTAGGGAGGTACGATCTGGGGCACCACCGCATAGATGACGGTCTGCAGCGCGTTGGCGCCAGTGGCCTGAATGGCCTCGATGGGCCCCGGGTCAATGCTCTCCACCTGCTCTGAATAGAGCTTGCCCAAGGCGGCGATGGAATGCATGCCGAGGGCCAGCACGCCCGCAAAGGGCCCGATGCCCACCCACACAGCAAAGATGATGGCCCAAATGTACGGTTCGATGGAGCGCACGATATTGAAGACCCCGCGGATGAGGAAGTAGACGATCATCGTGCTGCGATACTTGGACATCAGATTCCGGGCAGCGAGGAAGCTGAGCGGCACAGCCACAAAGACGCCGACGGTGGTCGCCATCAGCGCCAACATGATGGTCTGCACCATCTTCGACAGGACGATTCGCGTGGTCTCGCTGGGGTATGGCAGCCCCACGTCCCACTTCAGCTCGACCTCGATCTCCTGCAATTCCTCAGATGCAGGCACGTCTGGAACAGCGATCCCCAAGGCGAAATGCCCTTCCGAGTCCGTGTCAATCCGCTTCAGCGATCTCTTGGTGCCTACGGGCGGGATCCAACGCAGTATTCCCTTCGTGTTGGGCCTGAAGTTGAAGCCCTCGACACCCAATGGTTCTCCAGGCTCCCCGCAGAGATGCGACAGCACCATATATGGTTCGGACTCGCTGGCAGCGGGCTGTTGCGGAAATGCCGTACCACACGGCACCCGGAAATCGCCGTACGCTAGCTGGTATTCTTTGTCTCGGGTCAGGAGATCCGGTTGCAGAAGCTGCTTCACGATGTGCACCATGTCAGGCGCGCCGGTGACTAGCTTCTCGAGGTCGATTTCAGTGATCTGCCAGGCAAAGGCATACACCAGGACGGCCACCACAATGCCAAGGATCAAGAGCCACGAGGAGAAAAGCCCCCTCCGTCTTCCTGGAATCTCTTGCCGTCTTTCCTCTTCAGCACTCACTGTCAGGATACCTCCTATCGTATCTCGACCTGGATGGCATCCTCGCCATAGATCTCCTTGAACCTGGCGTCGTCTATCTCAGCGGGCGAGCCCTCGAAAACCACCTCGCCGTCCTTCAAGGCGATCATGCGCGTGGCGTAGGCACGGGCCAGGCTGAGGAAGTGGAGGCTACAGAGCACCGTGACCCCCTTCTCTCTGTTCAGCTCTTCCAAATACCTGAGAATGGAGTGGGAAGTGGCGGGGTCCAGGCTGGCCACGGGCTCATCGGCAAGGATGAGAGTGGGATCCTGCATCAAGGCTCGGGCGATGCCAACTCGCTGCTGCTGACCACCACTCAATTCATCAGCCCGCTTGTAGGCCTGGTCGAGAATCCCAACCTGCCTCAGAGCGCCCAGGGCCTTCTCCATATCCTTCTTGGGAAAGCGCCCAACGGCGCTTCGCCAAGGACTGACATATCCCAATCTGCCCGAGAGGACGTTGGTCAACACCGAAGAACGTCTCACCAAGTTGAACTGTTGGAAGATCATACCGATGCGGCGCCGCGTCTTCCGCAACTCCTCACCAGACAGCTCCGTCACGTCCACCCCATCGATAATGATCCGCCCCTCAGTGGGCTCTATCAGCCTGTTGATGCACCTTAGCAGCGTGGACTTGCCGGAGCCGCTCAGGCCGATGATGACCAGGAACTCCCCGTCCTCAACTTTCATGCTTACGTTCCTGAGCGCCACCGTACCGCCGTCGTAGATCTTCGTCAGGTTCTGTATCTCAAGCATGAGAACCCCCTCGCACCACGCCGTCCCTGGGCGACTGCCGGGACGGCGACTCCGTAGACATCCAGACAGAGATTGGGCAGAGGAACACCCCTGCCCAATCTCAACTATATCCGCACTGCGTCAAGCCAATAGAGACAAGGACAAGGCGTTTCCCCTACTCGAGGATATCCTCCTCCGTCCATCCAAGGACGTTGATGGCATTGCGGACAGGGTCGTAGTACGAATCATCCACAGGACCGAAGCCGGTGATGTCGTAGAAATCCGCATTAGCCAGGACCGCGTATCCCTCTTCGGTGGCCGCGTAGTCGATCAGCGCCTGGACGATCGTGTCGCGCATTTCCGCAGGGAAGTCGTCCACGAAACTCACCGTGTCGTTGGGGATAGTCTCGCTGAGCCCAATGATGGCGACATCCTCTACCGCGGCAGGGTCGGTGCTCATGGCTGCGACGCGAGCGTCGCGGACCGCCAGGCCGCCCTGCCACACGTTGTAGGTGCCGTCATCCTTCTGCTCAATGGTGAAGTCTCCACCGGGCTCCGGTGGATCTCCCTCGGCCCAATCCTCCGGGGTGTCACCAGG
>DATKVP010000415.1:0-3921 GCA_035530015.1 Anaerolineae bacterium
AGGCTGACTTGGCGGAATGGGGCCCGGCAGATGCCGAGGCCTACCGCGCTGAGGTGGGTCTCGGGAAGTCCGGGTTGGAGCAAGTGATCTCCGCAGGCTATCGGCTGCTGAACCTGGTCACTTTCTTCACGGCAACAGGTGCCCGGGAGGTGCGAGCGTGGACCCTGGTCAAGGGCGCGTCAGCGTGGGAGGCGGCTGGTAGTATCCACACGGACATGCAGAAGGGTTTCATCCGGGCCGAGGTCATCCCCTGCTCGGAACTCGTGGCGGCAGGCTCCTTTGCGGCGGCTCGCGAGAAGGGTTTGATGCGCCTGGAGGGGCGGGACTACGTCATCCAGGAGGGTGATGTGGTGCATTTCCGATTCAACGTGTGACAGGTTTTCCACTCGAACCTCTCCAGGGTTGGAGTAACAGACGAAGGCGACTGAGTGGCGGCAGGTCGCCTTCGGTGGCACAATGGGGGACTCTCGTGGCCGAAGCGGTGACGCACATAGCCAAGGAAAGGAGCAGCGTCGATGTCGAAGAGTCGAATGATCCTGGTCGCAGCCCTGCTGCTGCTCGTGGGTGGAGCACTGGCCTGCACGGGGGGTCACAGAAGCCTTCCGTGGAGATCCTCTCTCCACCAAGTGGTTCTCAGGTAGCCTTGGGTGAGGAAGTACGGATCGAATACAGGGCGAGCGATGCTACTGCTGTGGCTCGAGTGGATCTGGAGGTTGGCGGGCAGGTGATGGACTCGCAGAACAGCCCTGTGTCTGACGGCCAGCCTACGATGACGGGGGTCCTGACCTGGGGGACCGAAGAGCCAGGCGAGTATACGCTCGTCGTCTACGCCTACAACAATGAACGAGTGGCCAGCGACCCGGTGGGGGTCAACATCACTGTTGGCAACGAAGGGGCAGTGCCAGGCTCGACTGTAACCATCAGTCTCCTCATGCCTGGGAGCACGCGGACGCCAGGCAGCACCGAGACTGTTCAGCCACGGGATGCGACGGCCGCGGCGACCGGCCTGTCTTCGACGCCTACGACAAGTGCCACTCGCCCTCCTTCTGCGCCGACGGCTACACCTACTACACCTCCTCCCACGCCGACCCAGCGGCAGGGTGCAGCTCCTCCCCCTCCTCCGACGGCAACTGCGACGAAGCCCCCGCCATCTCCTACTCCTACGACGGAGCTAGCCAACTTGTGGGTGGAGAACTACACGTCAGTGGACATCTGTGAGGTGTACTTCTCAGCGCCTTCTGACCCGTGGGGACCGAATAGACTGCTGGCAGGAAACAGGATATATGCTGGGCAGAGTGCTCTGTGGACGATTCCCCCGGGCAACTACGACCTTTGGGCGCTGGACTGTGCGGGAAATGGCCTGGTCGTGCTGTCGAACCAACCTATCTACGGGGATTGGGTCTGGGAGATCTATACACCGCTGCCGCCGCCACCTCCGCCTGCACCCGACTCATTCAGTATCACTGTGCACAACGAGTGCGGTAAGGAGATCTGCAACCTGTATCTGTACCTGTCAGACCAGTGGCCTGACCGCGGAGTGCCGTACTTCCTCTCGGGTGGTGCCAGCGAAACCTTTGAGATCCACACTGGCAGGTGGGCGCTGGAGGCTTGGGACTGCACCGACCGTCATCTGGACAGTCTCGAGAGTGAGTTCTGGGCGGGGCCGGTTTGGGACTGGGACGCCTGTGGTTCCTAGCCTTGCAGGGCGCTGCGTGGTACCGGTTGGACAGGCCGCACATGGGGTGCGAATGACCCTGTGAGCATCAGAGCAACGATCGATCTTCGTCCGAGACGTGCAGGAAGCTAGATGGGCGCGAGGAGGAGAGATGCCTGCTGGCAAGCGGATCCAGGTGTCGTTGACGGAGGAGGAGCACGGTCGGCTGATGGGGCTTGCAGAGAAGCATGATGCCTCGGTGGGTGATCTGATTCACAAAGCGATCAGACAGGCATACTTGAATGAGTCGGACCGGGACCTTGCACTGCTGGACGTACAGCGGCTAGGAGACACGCCCCTCCTGATGGACGAAGAAGAGGAAGCGATAGGGATGCGCGGTCCCAGGGTCCTGCCGAAGCAGGTGGGACGTGCCCTTTGAGGGGAGGGAGTGTAGCACGGGATTGATTTCGCTTAACTGCTCGGGAGGAGGTTGTCATGAGAGTACTGCTGGTTCAACCCCCTGTAGCCAAGAGAGTCGTCGGATTCAGCAAGTTCGGGTGTCCTGAGCCGCTGGCCCTGGAAATCCTGGCCGCCAGCCTGGCTGATCACGATGTCCGGATTCTGGACATGCGCCTGGATCCCCAGCTAGATGACCTGATACGGGACTTTGCACCCCAGGTGGTCGGAGTCACAGGCTATACGCCCAATGTTCCCCAGATGCTCGCCGTTTGCAGCAGAGTGAAGGAACTGGATGCAAAGATAGTGACTGTGGTGGGCGGCTATCATGCGACCCTGTGCCCTGAGGATTTCGATACGACCGACGTCGATGTCATCGTGGTGGGGGAAGGAGAGAGCACTTTCCCCGCGCTCCTCACGGCCCTGGAGGGGAGCAGCGACCTGGAAGAGGTAGCCGGTCTCGTCTTCCGCAGGGGCGAAGAACAGGTCGCCACAGAGCCGAGGCAGCTGCTGGCGGACCTCGACGAAAGCCCGTTGCCTGCGAGACACCTGACCGATGCCTATCGGGAGAATTACTTCTTCCAGTTCTGGTCCTCGCCTTCCCCTGTGGAGACGGCTCGCGGGTGTCCTTACAAGTGCAAGTTCTGCTCGGTGTGGGTCTTCCATCGCAGTCGCTGCCGCTTCAAGTCTCCGGAAAGGGTTTTGAGGGAGCTGGAGCGAGTGAGGAGCGACGTCGCCTACTTCGTGGACGACAACTTTCTCCAGAATCTGCGCAGGGCCGATAGGATACATCAACTGGTCACGGAGGCGGGCATCAAGCTCAAGTACTGGATGCAGGCGCGCAGTGACAGCATCGTAAAACGCCCCGACGTTGTCGAACGCTGGGCCCAGATTGGGCTCTCGACGGTGCTCGTAGGCTTCGAGAAGTTCCGGGAGGATGAACTCGCGGATCTCGAGAAGCGGAGCTCGGTAAAGACCAACGAGGAAGCAGCCCGCATCCTGAGGGCTAATGGCGTAGACATATGGGGCGCCTTCATTGTGGATCCCACCTGGCGCAAATCGGACTTCGATGCCCTGATAGACTATGTACGCCATCTCAAGGTCAGCTTCTGTCAGTTTAGCGTCCTGACGCCTCTGCCCGGTACGGAGTTCTTCCGGGAGAAGCTGAGCGAGCTGACCACAGGCAACTACGAACTGTTCGACTTCTTGCACAGCGTTCTGCCCACACGGCTTCCTACCAGGCAGTTCTATGGGGAGATGGCCCGGCTGTATTCCAGTACGACCATGAGTTTTTCGGAGTTGAAGCATCGTTTACGTTCGGGACGCATCCAGGCATCAGGCTTGCGACGTATCAAGAATCTGCTGTCGGAGGTCAGCAATCCCGAGGCGTACCTGCGGGGTCTGGATGGATACGGTGAGAACGGCTGACGGCGAGGAGGTATCTGAGGTATAATCCGGGGTGGTACCGCACCTGAATGGTGTCGTCGGGACGGGATGCGGACCGGGGGGCGGGGCCTACGCCAGGGGGAAGCATTTCGACAGGAGATGCGGCTGCGCCAGCAGCCTTGAGTTGACATTGACGAGGCATTCTGTTATACTATACCTTTGACCGCGCACGCGAACCCCGTTTTCGGTACGCGGAGATCGCCAGCCGACGTAGCTCAAGAGGTAGAGCAGCGGTTTTGTAAACCGCCGGTTGCGGGTTCGAGTCCCACCGTCGGCTCCACTCCTCAAGAGGAGTCAAGGGCAGGTACCCAAGCGGCCAAAGGGGACTGACTGTAAATCAGTTGGCTATGCCTTCGGAGGTTCGA
>DATKVP010000416.1:0-2319 GCA_035530015.1 Anaerolineae bacterium
GAGCATAGAGGAGGAAGGGTACATCACTCTGCCCGAGGCGACTCTGAGGGAATACGAGGTTGTGCCAGGAGACCGCCTGCTGACGGTCAGGGGCAGTGGTCTCGCCCTGGGCTTCGCACTCATGGGCCCCCTGGTGGACGAGGCTCTCACCCACGCTGAGATAGAGGTGTTCGAGTAGGGCGCGACCTCTCGCGACCCCCATCAGCGGGGAGGTGAGGGTGAGTTGGAGGCGCAGGCGCGCTCTCCGGTCAGCCTTCACCCTTGTCTTCGCCGCTCTTCTCTTCCGCACCTGCTTCGGACCTCGTGTCACACCCTCGGTAGCTACAGCCTCTGTACGTGTGACTTTGCTCGACGTAGGCCAGGGTGACTCCGCCTGGCTGAACACTTCGGATGGGTCCGGCGTCCTTGTGGGCGAGGGGCATTCACCCATCGAGCGGCCAGTACCAAGGCGCCCATCTGATGTGGGGATACACCGTATCATACAACTTGCTTGACACATCATGCGATACATGGTATGGTGTTATTGACTTGTTCTTCTGCTTCGCCGGCTCTTACTTCAAGAGAGACGATGCCGCCTCTTCGTAGCCCCGTGAGCTTGACGGGCCTCCAAGGATGGACTACGCGCATAGGCCACGATGATCTGTGAAGGGCGCGCAG
The DNA here is from genome assembly GCA_035530015.1 of Anaerolineae bacterium. Classification (GTDB taxonomy): domain Bacteria; phylum Chloroflexota; class Anaerolineae; order UBA7937; family B3-Chlor; genus JAUVXJ01. Next base: position 658 of record DATKVP010000416.1, read on the forward strand.
GACCAGGTTTGAAGCCTGAGGCCCGGCGCGACGGTTCCCCTTCACAGCGTAGCAGGAACGGACTCCGCGCCTGATCAGCAGTTCGGGCAGCGGCTCGCCGGTCTGGAACAACGAGGGAGACACGGCTTGCGTCTACTATGCTGCGGGCCACCTGGCGGATAGGTACTCGTACTGGGGAGGAGTAGGCGAAGGTTTTCAACGCCGTCTTGCTCCGTTTGCGGGCCTGTGCTGCCGGGTATCTCCATCCACGAGGACCTCGTTCAAACGGTGCCGCAGCACTCGCTCTGGGCGTGCGATCGAGCGCGTGCTTGCCACCACGTGATTGGCGTTTGGGGTGAAGTCATGGCCCAACCGCTCACCGACCGGGAATGCCACGTACTGAGGCTGATGTTCCGCGGTCTGGCCAACAGGGAAATAGCACTGGAGCTTTGCATCACCCACAAGACCGTTGAGTACCACGTCACCAACATTCTGGGCAAACTCGGGGCCGCAAACAGGACTCAGGCGGTGGTTGCAGCGCTGGAGCAAGGTTTGTTGGGGCCACGGCACCTGCAAGGGCGTCGCGTGTCCGAAGAAGGCAAAGACTAGGGTTTTCCCTGGGGACAAAGGGGGAATTCTGTCATATACTATTGTTGGAGCTGGTGAGCGTGGTGTCAAGGATCCCAAATCCCGCAGCTTGAGCTGGGACCATTGGAGCCGGGGAGAGTAGGTTTGCTGAGTGCGTGTCAATCGGGAAGAAGCGGGGAGAGAGGAGGTGGTGAGGAGTGTAAGAGGCGATGCTGTCTCAAAGAGCATCGGCCTACAGGGAGTATGATAACTGGCTTCTTCCACCGCTCCTTGGTAAGGACAGTCCCGATACCGTCGACGGTTGTGCTAGTGCTTGGACATGCAACTACTGTGATTGACGACATAGTCCTAGCTGAATAGTCAAATGGAGGTGGAGATTGGAGGCCATTTCTCGCACTGGAGCTAGGTACAATGTCTACACGAATGATTGACGCAGTGGGCGAACGGAAGCCGACGCAGAGGGCGGTGTTCATCAGCGGCACAGTCTTGCTGGTCGGCACCTGGTTTCTCCTGTCTGTCTTCATATTGCTAGTGACAGAAGCCCAGTTCGTGCCTTGGGACTGTGTGCACGTTTCGCTACGACCACCGCTCGGAACCTGGCAAAGAACTGTCAACGATTTCTTTGAAGGTCCGCCAGGCTCCTTCCTACCCTCTGTGGCGGTCATCGTCGTCAGTCTAACCGCATTTCTCGTTGGGACTCTACGGAATAGAAGTCGCCCTCTCTTGCCTGGGGCGTTCGCGCTGACAAATGTGGCCTTCGTCTTAGCTGACGTCCTTTTGCTTGACGTCGCCTATCGACTTCCCATACTCCGGTTACCAGAGCCCCGCCTGCCAATTGACGTGGGCTATCATCGCACCTGGCCTGCCGTCTTAATTACAGCCGTCTTGGCGTTGGTCCTTTTTCTTGTGCAAGCTAGGATGGCTATCGGGGGAAAGCGAGACGGGAGGTAGGCTGGGTTTCCAGGCCTCCCTTTCTCCTCCGTCGTTCCTCTTTGTCGTGCGGGGCGGCCCTGCATAGTTCGTTCCTAGGCAGGTATCACCAGAACTGCCCTGATGCTCACCATGCTGCTCCCGGTGGGTTGAAAGACCAGCATA
>DATKVP010000417.1:0-4732 GCA_035530015.1 Anaerolineae bacterium
GAAGTCGTACTCATACCTCTCGTAGCAGTGGCCCTCCTTGAAGGACAGATAGGCCGATGGCGACGCCTCCACCTGTACACCGATTATCGTTATCCCAGGGTTGATGGCCTTGGCCGCTACGGTGACGCCACCGAGAAGACCACCGCCGCCGATAGGCACCAAGATGGCGTCCGCATCAGGCAGGTCTTCCATGATCTCGAGACCGACGGTGCCCTGACCGGCGATAATCTCGAGATCTTCGTACGAGTGCGCGTAGGCCAACCCGTGTTCACGTTGGTAGTCCTTAGAATCATCGAAGCAATTATCGTACTGTTCTCCTGAGAGGAAGATCTCGACGTCGAACTCCCGCAGCTTGTCCACCTTTGAGGCAGGTGTGCCCACCGGCATGAACAGGCTCACCGGCACGCCTCCCAGCGCGCGTGCGGCGTAGGCTAGCCCCACAGCGAAATTGCCCGAGGAAGCCGTCACCATCCCCCTGACCCTCTCCTCAGCCGAGAGGCTGGCTACTCTATTGACAGCTCCCCGTACTTTGAAGGCGCCGGTTCGCTGGAGGTTCTCCAGCTTCAACCAGACATCGCTTCCCACCCGCTCGCTCAGCGCGGGGGAGGCTTGGAGGGGTGTCCTCCTCACCAGATGGCCGATATTCTGTCGCGCAACAAAGACATCCTTGAGCTCTAGCATGTTCCTCACCCACAATACGGCCTGCTGAACCGAAACAAGCCGAGCGCAGGGCTCGGCCTGTTGGTGTTAGCAGCCTAGCTTGTTCTACCGCCTGTCCAAGAACGAAACCTGAGGCTACTCAAGAATTTGGCTCAGGAACGACTTCGTTCTGTCCTCTTTCGGGCTGGCGAAGAGTTCTTCGGGCGCCCCCTCTTCAACAACGCGCCCCCCTTCGAGAAACACCATTCGGTCGGCCGCCGCCTTGGCGAACCCCATCTCGTGGGAGACGACCACCATCGTCATGCCTTCCTTCGCCAGGTCCAGCATGACGTCCAGCACCTCCTTGATCATCTCAGGATCCAGTGCCGACGTGGGCTCGTCGAAGAGCATGATCTTTGGGTTCATAGCCAGGGCCCGGGCGATGGCCACCCGCTGCTTCTGCCCTCCCGATAGCTGCCCCGGATGGGCATCGACCTTCTCCGGAATTCCAACCCTCTCCAGGAGCTCTCGCGCGACTCGCTCCGCCTCCTTCTTGGACCGGCCGCGCACCTTCTCCTGGGCAATGGTCACATTTCCCAAGACGGTCAGGTGGGGGAAGAGATTGAACAACTGGAAGACCATCCCCACCTCGGCCCGGACCAGATCTATGTTGGTCTTGGCATCGCTGACGGGGATGCCATCGACGATAATGGTACCGCTATCGGGCCTCTCCAAATGATTGATGCAACGGAGGAGTGTGCTTTTTCCTCCCCCGCTGGGGCCAAAGATGAGGCACACCTCGCCTCTCTTCACCCTCAGGCTAGCATCAATCAGAGCCCGAGTCTTCCCGTAACTCTTGTGCACATTCTCGATTATGATGATGCTGTCATCCGCAGGCAGTGGCTCCACCGTTCCTGGTGAGCCTTCATCGCGGTTTCTGCTACTCTTCAAAGGCCATCCTCCTCTCCATGAACTTCACAATTACCGATAGGCTGAGCGTCAAAATGAGATAGAGGAAGGCGACCGTATTCCAGGTCTCGAAGGTGCGGAAGGTTCGAGCCCGATTCAGTTTGCCCAGGTGGGTCAGCTCTCTCACCGCCAGCACCGATATCAAAGATGAGTCCTTCAGGATGGATATGAAGTCGTTGCCCAAGGGGGGCAAGACCCTCCTGATGGCCTGAGGAAGGATGATGTACCGCATGCCCTGAAAATAGCTCATACCCAGGGAACGGGCAGCCTCCATTTGCCCTCTCTCGATGGACTGGATCCCTGCGCGGAATACCTCCGCCTCGAAAGCGGCGTAGGCGAAGGCCAGCCCGATAATGGCCCTGACCAGCATGTCCACATCCTGGATGTTGACGCTGGCCAAGCGCTCAGCGAAGCCCATGAGCGGAGCGATGGCCACGTTCCGGAGCATGACATCGCCCAAGGCGTTCAACAACATGAGACTAAAGGGCGTCAACACGTACGCGAAGTAGATGAGCAAGACCAAGATCGGAATGCCCCTCACCAACTCGACGTACAGGGAAGAGATGGTGTAGAAAACCACGTTCTTCGAGACCCGTCCCATGCCGAGAACAAGCCCCAGGATCAGGGCCACCACAAAGGAAACGAGGCTCGTCAGGATGGTCAGTCGGACGCCCGAGATGAGGAAGGAAAAGGCATCCTGATAAGTTGGGGAAATGAAGATGAAATAGACGACGAGCACTCCCAACAACACGAGGATCAAGGCCCACCAGGGCAAGTTCCGCAGCTTCGCCGTCCAGGGGATCAACCTGGACTCAGACTTTCCGATGTCAGTGGCCACCGCCATTTGGCAATTCTCCTCTTCAAGCTACCACGGTGTCAACAGACCGGAGGACTATAGCAGCGGGGCGCGAGCGGCGCCCCGCTGCGGTGTGTCTTCCAGATGCGTCACCCACCAACTACTTGCGCTACTCCGCCTGCGGGGAGCAGGGCCGAAGGAGCCAGGTCTCGCAGATCTCATCCATAGTGCCATCGGCGAACATCTGCTGCAGAGCCCAGTTGAAGGGCTCGACAAGATCGCTCAGAGGCGAGAAGACGAATGCCAAGTACTCGCCACTGGTCGCAGAGAAGGCGATCCTATACTGGCCAGGGTTCGATCCCATGAAGCCAATCGCTGCGACCTCGTCAATGATGACGGCGTCTACCTCGCCGGCCATCAAGGCCACCATCGGCATGTCGAAGGTCTCGTAGCTAACTATCCTCTCCTCGCCGACGAGTTTCATGCCCGTGATCTCATTCGTGGTCCCGATCTGAGTGCCGAGATTCAGAGACGAAGCCACAAAGCTCTCCTCGTCATTGAGCTCTGCGCGGTCATCGTCTGCTTGAGCCACGATCACCTGGCCGTACTCCACGTAGGGATCGGAGTAGTCGATCTTCAAAGAACGGGGCAGGTTTATGGTGATGCCGTCAAAGGCTACGTCGTTCTCGCCCGCCGCCATGGCCTCAAACAGACCCTCCCACGCGGTCTCTACAAACACGGGCGTGCAGTTTATCTTCTCGCAGATGGCGCGCCCTGTGTCGAAGTCCCAACCCACTGGCTCGCCGGCGTCATCGATGTAGTTGAAGGGCGGATAGGCATTCTCCACTGCGATGCGGACTTCTCGACCGCCCAAGTCTGTCGTCGGTCCAGTCGGCGGGCACTCCGGCGCCGCTGGGCACTCGGGCGCCGCTGGGCAAGGTTCCCCTCCCTCTGGACACGGTGGGCATGGAGTCGCTGCCGGCGCTTGAGCACAGCCAACAACCACCAAGCCTAGGGCACAGATAAGCACTACCGCAATAAGCTTCTTCATCTCTTTCCTCCTTCTTAGAGATGTTCCCTCCCTTGAGGGAACGCAGGCCGATAACTACACGCGAGTGCGATTATAGCGTCGCTTGGTCACCGTGTCAAGTCTAGGTTCTCCATCAACACTCGGACCCCCCAGGTGCGATACGATCTGTCCAGGCCGCGAATACTCTGGAACAAAGATGTGAGAGGCTTCAGGAGTTGGTGTCGTCATTGGAGGCATAGATGATGCTCCGCGGTCTTTCGCCCCCATGCTCGCCTACCCTCCACAGTGGCCCCGATGAATGAACCTCGGGCTTGTCATGGCAGGTGGAACTCGACTCTGAGAGTCCACGCCCCTCAAGTTGGTCACCAGTGCCGCCACGGCGTTGCGCGAGGGCGAGGGTCTCGCCCTCCGGCCCTACGACACCGAGGATCATGCGGCCAAGCCAGAGCGAGGTCTGCATAGGTCCCGACGTGAAGGGATGCTGGCGCCCTGAACGACGAAGATCGGGGAGAACAAGCTGGCCCCTCCAAGGCGAGGAAAGGGGATCGTGAGCATGGATCTCCAGCTCAAAGCTCAACCTATCATGAGGAGCGAACCGTAAGATCCTATCATCGTGAACCGAACTCCGGCCGAGAACGTCTATGTCGGCGCAGACGGAGAGCCAATCACAGTGTTCTTGACAGCAGAACGTCAAGCTGGTGACACCGATTTCAGCGTAGTCTGTGCCCTGAGTCGGGGACCACGACTAGTTTGGCAACGTGTCGTCACTGAGTGCGGTCATCACCAGCGGAGTCCATCTCGACGATGCGATCGAGTCGGAATGACCGCTGCTCGTTGCGAAGGTGGCAGATGGCGACCAGATAGAGATGCCCCGCGCGGGTGGTCACCCGCAGAGGAGTGACCATCCTCAGGGTCTCCTCGCCGGCGGCCGACACGTATCGAAGGTGCAGTCTGCGGCCAGTCCCCAACACCTCCTCTAGGGGGGGTGGGAGAGGTGTCGACTCTGTTCTCCACCGCCCCACAGGCCCTCCCTGAGTCTCGAGCAGGGCGCCCAGAGTGACCACGCCCTTCTGCGCCAGGTCAGCCAGGAACCGCTCCAGTATCCCCTTAGTGGTGATCACATCGGCCAGCGCCCGGTGTTGGCCGCAGATATCCATACCCAGGAAGTGGGCCACGCTACGGAGGCTATTGCTGGGAAAGCGGTAGCAGCGCCGAGCCAGAGCCAGTGTATCGACGACGATGTTGCTGATCTCCGGAAGGCCGCACCTCTCGAACTCCGCAGCGAGGAACGCCAGATC
>DATKVP010000418.1:0-3115 GCA_035530015.1 Anaerolineae bacterium
CCACGACGAGAATCCTGGGCAAGCGCTCGCTGCGCTGCTCCGCAGTTGACTCCGTGGCGTTTGCGCTGGACTCAAAATGATTGGTGGTTTTCTCCACAGTTCGCGGCGGGGATGTCATCACATCCTCTCCCCAGAATACGAAGCATAGAACGAAGTCATGTGGGGATAGCTAACATTATAGCAAACTCTGGACCTCCTCGCAAACCCTTCGTCCAAGAGTGTGGCGCAGGCTGTCACAACTGGTCGTAGCTGTGTCAGGCGGGCATGCACCCTTCCTATGTCCGACGGCTCCGGCCGCACACTCTCAGATCAGGGCCAGCACCCCGACTGAGGAAGCTGTCGCAGGCGCCGCATCTGGGTGCCGACCCTCGGCACCCTCGGTTTCCCAACACTCGTCGGCTTGGCAAGCCCTTCATTGTCAGTGAGCATGCCGTGTGGTAAAATAGCCTTAGGTGGCCGTGCGAAGAGGCCGAAGAAAACGCACGTAGAGCGATCTCGTGTAGTTGGCGGCGACCGTCCGGGCCCCTATCGGTCGGGGCCCTCATTGTGGTAGTCGAGAGGGCAGGATCGGCGACGGACAGGGGCGTTTCCACAGCCGACAGGGATTCCGACCGGCTATGGGGCTGCTCCGGACGAGTTGCGAATTTCCACAGCAGAGAGTCTTCGGGGCCCGGTTCGGGCCTTTCCATGGTCAACGAGCAAGTCAGACTCCAGCAGCGCAAGGTGCGGGGGAAAGCGAGACAGAAAAGGGACGTCCTCTCCTCTCTTTCGTCTCCCACCATCCTATCCCGCAACTTCGAACTGAGCAAACACTGCGAAAGGACAACACGGGATGATTTCAGCAACTGAATTGAGAAAAGGGGTCACATTCGAGCTGGACGGAGAGCTTCACCGCGTACTGGAGTACCAGCACTCATACATAGGACGGGGAAGCGCCAACGTGCGGGTGAAGCTGCGGAACCTGCGCACAGGGCGCGCGGTCGAGCGCACCTTCGGCACCAGCGAGAAGTTCCAGGACGTGCGGCTCGAGCTTCGGCAGGTGCAGTATCTCTACCGCGATGGCGATCTCTTCTATTTCATGGATACGGAGACCTACGAGCAGCCAGCTCTCACGGAAGATACCCTCCAGGAAAAAGTCGACTACCTCAAGGAAGGCATGGTCCTGTCTCTCTCCATGTATGAAGGCCAATCAGTGGAGACAGAGTTGCCGGTTACGGTTGACCTGGAGGTGACTCAGACCGACCCTGGCGTCAAGGGAGACACGGCAACTGGGGCCACGAAGCGCGCCACGCTGGAGACAGGCCTGGTGGTCCACGTACCTCTCTTCATCGAAGAGGGAGACGTCGTGCGAGTGGATACCCGCACAGGAGAGTACCTCACCCGAGTCTAGGCAGAGCTGGGGACCCCATCCCGCCTCGCCCCTGGTCGGCAAGAGTCAACTGTCACCTTCGGACGCGTGCCCGTTCCGATGCGTCGACCGACGGCCCCCCGTAGGCCATCGAGGAGGGGCGCCAGCAGCTCGCTGTCCAGATCGGGGAACGTGAAGTCTATGCCGGTGTCGCTGCGGCCCAGTTCGTTCCCCAGCGGGTATTCGACCTCGACCAGATCCTTGACCACGTCCATGGCTCCGTTATCCGGAGGTTCCAGGTCTATCGTCAGAGTGCACCAGGTTAGCCGGTTCCATTGCGGCCAGCGGCCCTCTATGAGAGCCTGGGCCGCGCTGGATTTATAGAGACCAGACAGAGTCCAGCAATGCCCCCAGAGGCTCGTCTGGCTTCCGTCTCTCGAGTTGCCCACCAGGATCTTGCTACACGCCCAACGCGTGATGGCCCTCACCCCCAGCCACCTTACGGCTTCCCTCTCTTCGCCCTCGAGGTCTACCCCCTGGTCAAACCCACTTAGTAGCGCCATCGCCTCCTCGCTCCCCGAGCACAGCCGACCTTTCCAGAACCAGGAGCCCAAATCCCCCGGGCCGTCTTTTCTTATGTTGTTGATCTCCAAGAACTGGTTGGCCAGAACCTCACAGAAGAGCTCGCGGACCCCCGCCAGGTGTTCGAGGTCACAGGAAGACTTGCGTGTACCCTCGATCTCCTCCAGGCCGTGGATCGCGCGGAACAGCTTCACTTCCGGCGACAACAACGCTGCGGGATGCCAGGTCCTGCCCTGCATCTCCACGAGGTCTCCTACAAAGGACAGCTGGTCCAGGCCGTGGAGGAAACCATCCACGGCGATGAAAGGCGGCTGCATCGCCGCCACTACCTCTTCCCCCTCTACCTGCCAACCCAGATCGGAGAGTACATCCCTGGCTAGCTGTGCGACGCTCTCGAAGCCTTCTCGGTGATGGGGGGTGAGCATGCGGTGCACTCCAGACAAGGCCTCCTCCAGCTTGGTGGACATTGATTCTGCCCCTTCGCTCTCATCTCGCGACAGCGCGTCCACCAGGAGATGAGCGACTGTGCTCTCCTCACCAACGGGGAAGCTGTAGCGCAGGGCGTGGGACAAGGCTGATCGAGCGCTTGTGTAGGACGCCAGATGAGGATCCCTGCCTCTGCTCAAGCGGCGGAGGACCAGATGGTGGGGAAAAGCATTCCCGCGCTCCACGAACTCGGCGCTCAGCTTCCCGAGGTCGTGGAGCAGAATACCTATCTCATTCAACAGGATCGCGTTTCGGACGTCAGGGCTACCGAGCTGCCTCAACGCCTCCACATCAGCCATTCCCATCCTCCCGGCCACAGAGATGAAGCAGTAGCCGGAGTATCCGTTCCCGCGCGGCCTGTACCAAACGTATCAGAAACGGACGCTGCCCTCGATCACGGGCACCACCTGACCGCCGACGCGGACCCTCGTAACCTCGCCACCCGATCGGTCAACCAGGAGATCCAGCGTGCTCGGCCTGCCCATCTCCGCACCCTGCTCACTCACAAAGTGGTTGGTGCCGTCGGATACTGGCACAGCCTGGTGATGGACCAGGTAGGCACCCAGGGTGCCATTGGCACTGCCCGTGGCCGGGTCCTCCGGTACCCCCAGAGAGGGAGCAAACATGCGGACGTGCACCGTGGCTTCGGGCCGCTCGGTTTCAAGGGTGAAAACGAACACCGTCTCCGTCCCCAGGGGC
>DATKVP010000419.1:0-2343 GCA_035530015.1 Anaerolineae bacterium
AGATCCGCTGTCCGGAGTGCGGCAAGCTTGTGTCGCGGATCCCAGACGTAGGGAACCCGTGGCTGGACGCGGGAATCGTGGCCCTATCCACCCTCAACTACAGGCACGACAGAGAGTACTGGGAGAAGTGGTACCCGGCCGATTTCATCACGGAGTGTTTTCCGGGTCAGTTCAGAAACTGGTTCTACGCTCTGCTAGCCGAAAGCACGGCAATGGAGAACAGGCCGCCCTTCCTCACTGTCTTCGGATACGCGCTGGTCAAGGACGAGCACGGCGACGAGATGCACAAGAGCAGTGGCAACGTGATCTGGTTTGACGAAGCCGCGGAGACGATGGGTGTGGATGTGATGCGGTGGATGTACTGCGCGCACAATCCTCGCACGAATCTGCACTTCGGGTACGGTCCGGCGGATGAAGTCAGGCGTCGCTTCCTCATTCCTCTGTGGAACATCTATTCCTTCTTCACCACGTATGCCAACATAGATGGGTGGACTCCGCAGAGGATGGGAGACAAGGTGATCCAGGGCGAGCCTCCAAATGTGCTGGATCGATGGATCCTATCGAGGCTGCATGCGGTGGTGGGAGAGGTGAGCGACTGCCTCGACAACTACGATGCGGCACCCGCGACTCGATGCGTTGAGGCCTTTGTGGACGACCTGTCCAACTGGTACGTGCGTCGGAGTCGGCGCAGGTTCTGGAAGAGCGAACAGGATGAGGACAAGGGCCTGGCCTACTGGACACTCTACGAGTGCCTGGTGACCCTGATCAAGCTGCTGGCTCCGTTCATTCCCTTTGTGACAGAAGAGATGTATCAGAACCTCGTGAGGTCAGTTGACGCCGGCGCACCGGAGAGCGTGCATCACTGTGGTTTCCCGACGGCCAACGGGGCGCTGGTGGACGAGAAGCTGATGGAGGACATGGCCCTGGCTATCCGTATCGCTTCTCTCGGACGTTCGGCTCGCGGCCTGGGCGGGATGAAACTGCGCCAGCCTCTCTCATCGGCCGTGGTCGCGGGTCCGTTTAGTGCAGGGGAGGACCCGTTGGGACCATTGGCTGAACTCGTGATCGATGAGTTGAACGTGAAGGAGCTGCGTTTCACGAATGACGAGCGCGAACTGGTCGCCTACAGCCTCAAGGTCGATCGCCGTATCGTAGGGCCCAAGTATGGAGTTCAGCTCCCCGCGATACTGGAAGCGGTTGCAGCTCTGGACGCCGAAGCATGGGCCACCAAGCTGCAGGTTGGCGAGCCTCTGATCGTGGCTCTCGAGGGGGAGACGATCGAGCTGGGCGTGGACGAGGTGGCCGTTGATACCACCCCGCGGGAAGGGTTTCAGACCTCCCACGAGGGAGACTATCTCGTAGCGGTGAACGTCACGCTCACAGACGAACTGGTCCAGGAAGGCCTGGCTCGAGAACTGGTGCGCCGTATCCAGAATCTTCGCAAGGACGCGGATTTCAGAATAGAGGACAAGATCGACACGTACTATGAGGGTGATCCGGCATTGGCTGGGGTTATGCGGGACTATGCGGACTACATCAGTCAGGAGACGCTCTCCGTGAGAATGACCGAAGGCAAGGGTCCGCAGGGAAGTCATACCGGCGAGTTCGAGATCGAGGGGAAGAGCATCACTTTCCATCTTCTGACTGCACCGGGCGATGGTGACAGCGGGTAATATGAGTCAACTTGCATCTGGCCCCGGGATTCGCTAGAATCTATATCCCAGTACCGCACGCGGCGGCGACCGCCCGTGCCGCGTACGCGTGCTGCGCGGATGTAGGCTGTGGTCGATGGGCATGGGCAGAGGATAGGGCGGAGCGAGGTGTGAGGTGCCGAGGCCATATAGTGAACTGAAGACAGTACTGCAGGGCGAGCGTGTTCGCCTCTTCGAGGGAATCCAGCAGTTGGGCTCTCGTGACGACGAGCGTCCCGGCTATGGCAATCACATGGCAGACGACGCCACGGGCGTGTTCGAGCAGACGTACAATCTGTCGCTGCGTGGAAGCCTCGAGGACAGTCTGAGACTGGTGGATGAAGCGCTGACCCGTTTCGAGGACGGTACCTACGGCACCTGCGAGGACTGCGGACAAGCCATCGAATGGGGACGATTGAAGACCCTTCCCTACACGAGTCTGTGCGTGGAATGTGTGTGGCGCCACGAGAGAGCATCATAGTGGGTTCATCTGCGGTGGGCGATGGAAAGGCACGGTGGGCGCTGTTGCTGGCAGTTGCGGCTGTCGTCTTCTTGGGGGATTGGGTCAGCAAACATTTGGTGATGACGAACCTGGGCGTCGGGGAGATGTGGAACCCCATCCCGTTCCTGAGGCCGTTCGTCACCGTCACCC
>DATKVP010000420.1:0-4295 GCA_035530015.1 Anaerolineae bacterium
CGTGGTCCTCGTCTTCCGAGCGCTGGAACAGGACCATGACCTCCTGGGCACGTTCCAGATCGCAGGGGCGAGCGTGGCCAACGCGGTTCTCGCCATGAGCCTGACTTTGGGGGGCTTCTTTCTCTTCAGCAACGTGCTGAAAATCACCACGTCGCTTCAACTGCTAGAACTGGGAAGGCCTACCCATCCCCTCCTGAGCGAGCTGCTGCTGAAAGCCCCGGGAACCTATCACCACAGTCTGATGGTGGGCAACATGGCCGAACAGGCCGCGCAGGCGGTGGGAGCCAATCCACTTCTGGCCAGAGTCGGGGCCTACTACCACGACGTCGGGAAGATACTACGACCCTACTTCTTCGCGGAGAACCAGACGGACGGCGAAAACCCCCATGACCGGCTGGATCCTGAAACGAGCGCTAAAATCATCATTTCTCACGTGAAGGACGGGATACAGCTAGCCAAGAAGTATGGATTGCCGAAGGAGATACAGGACTTCATTCCTCAGCACCACGGGACCGCCGTATCGAGCTACTTCTACCACCAGGCCTGCGCGCAAGGGGAAGGCTCGGAACAAGCGGACGAGAAGCGGTTTCGATATCCTGGACCCAGGCCCCACAGCCGCGAGGCAGCCATCCTGATGTTGGCCGACGAGGCCGAAGCCGCTTCGCGCGCCAATCGGCCTCGGTCGGTGGAGGAGGTAGAGAAACTGATCGACTCACTGATCCGGGGTCGCCTGGAGGCCGGTCAGCTTGACGACAGCGAACTCACACTACGGGATTTGCAGAAGGTGAGAGGGACCTTCTCGAGCGTCCTTCAAGGTATCTACCATCCACGCATCAAGTACCCCGAGGACAGCCTCGAAGAGGAAGATGAGCAAGGAAAAGTTGCAGATCGAGCTAAGCGTTCAGACAGATCCCGAACTCGAGGCAAAAGCAAATCGCGAGCATCTGAATGAACTGATTGTGGGCGCCATCACCCAGGAAGCTTCTGGCGACGCCACGACGGTGGGTTTGCTCATCACTAATGATGAGAACATCAGGAAGCTGAATCTCCAGTATCGTGGAGAAGACAGCGCCACCGACGTACTCGCCTTCGCCTCGGGTGAAAGCGGCGACGGATTCATGTCTCCTCCTTCCACACCCCCCCACCTGGGCGACATCGTCGTCTCCTACCCTCGGGCCGTGGCCCAGGCTGCAGACCACGGACATTCCACCGAAGAGGAACTCGATCGCCTGGTAATCCACGGGGTATTGCATCTCCTTGGGTATGACGACCGGGGTCGCGAAGAACGAGCAGCCATGTGGGAGCGACAGGAAGCACTACTCCGGCAATTCCGTGCCCAACGAAGATGACCCCTCAAGGCCACATCGGGCACCGAGGACTTCCAGCCCGCATGAGCGTGATGGTCCAAAGGATGATCTATGAACACCCAGCACAGTACCCTCGTTGAGAGCTTCCGGTTTGCCTTCGCGGGACTGGGACAAGCCCTGCGTACCCAGCGCAACGCCCGCATCCACGCCACCATCGCGGCGGTGGTACTCATCCTCGGGGCGGCCCTTGGGCTCGAACCCATCGAGTGGGCCGTGATTGCCCTGACCATCGGCTTCGTATTCGTAGCCGAGTTGTTCAACACCGTGGTCGAGGCAGCGATCGATCTGGTCACCGAGGATTACCATCCCCTGGCCAAGCAGGCCAAAGACATGGCTGCTGGCGCCGTGTTGATCTCGGCCCTAGTAGCTGTCGCCGTGGGAATCCTGATCCTTGGACCGCCCTTGCTGGCCAAGATCGGCTGGAAACCGTGACGGACACCCGCTACGATGTGATCGTCGTCGGAGGCGGACCCGCCGGCGGGACGGCTGCGTACGGCCTAGCTCGTAGAGGCGTTCAGGTTCTGCTCCTCGAAAAGGAACGTCTCCCGCGCTACAAAATATGCGCCGGCGGCGTCACCCTCAAGACAGCCCACCTCCTCGACTTCGACCTGAGCCCAGCCTTCGAAGAGGAGATAGTCCGCGGTAAATGCACATACCGGGGTGGCTCCCCGGTCACCATCGACTTCGGCGGACCCATGGGCTGGACGGTGATGCGCGATAAGCTCGACCACCTCATACTTCAACAGGCCGCCAGGGCTGGTGCTGAGGTGCTCGACGACCACAGGGTCACGAGAGCCGAGTTCCTCTCCGATGGAGTATCGGTGTTCACCACCCGGGGCAGCTACTCTTGTTCAATCCTGGTGGGTGCGGACGGCGCCAACGGTGTCGTGGCACGCTGCGCCGGGTTGATGAGACGGCGGAGTCTGGCCGTCGCAGTGGAGGCCGAGATCGCGGCCTCGGGGGAGGCTCTGGAAAGCCGTCAGGGTTGCGTCCACTTCGACTTCGGTTTCGTTCCCCGAGGATACGGCTGGGTTTTCCCCAAGAAGGACATCCTGTCGGTGGGTGTGGTTACCTTCCGGGGAAGGGCAGCCAACCTGAAAGTTACTCTTTCAGGCTGGTTGGAGATGCTCGGGCTTCCATCCGATCCGCACGAAGTGAGGATGAGAGGGCACCTTGTGCCCTTGGGAGGAGTGGCTCGCGTCTTGCACGGCACACGCATCCTTCTCACCGGAGACGCCGCCGGCTTGGCGGAACCGATGACGGGCGAAGGCATCTACTATGCCGTGAGGAGCGCCAAGATAGCCGCTGACACCATCTGTCAAACGCTCCAGAACAATCAAGCCGATCTGTCCTCGTACACCGCGCGGATCAATGCGGAGATAACGCGAGATCTGAAGTATGCGAAGCGTCTAGCCACGCTGCTCTACCGCTTCCCTCGCCTCTGCTTCCACTTCTTCGTCAGAAGCCCCAGAGTCCAAAGGGGCATGGCCAACGTCCTCTGCGGCCGCTCCAGCTTCGAGAACCTGAGCCACGAACTGAGTGCGGCCAGCCCCCAGATACTGCTCTCCGGGATGCGGCAACGGCGGACGCAACAGCTCTGAAGCACACCAGCGCGCCGCCCAGGGCACGTCCCGCAGTATGACGATGCTAGCGAGAGGTAGCGCGCTGAGGCCCACCCGCGTATCGGGACCGCACAAGGTAGGCTGCTAGACCTACAAGCGGCACCAGAGAGCCCACCGTCGCCCCCGCGATGAGAGCCCAGCGGCGACGCTCCGGAGGCAGCACAACCTGCAGCTTCGCCCTGCATCGCATCGTCGCCAGCAAGTCATCGTGAAGCCGTCCTCTGAAAGCGCGCTCAGGATGCACCGCCGGGTACAGTCCCATGATATCCCCAGCCAGCTGCGCCTCAATGTGATCAGTTTGCTCGCCATCTGCTGCTTCTAGCATACTTCGATTGTCTATTCTCTCATTCATATTGAAATAGGTCCATCGCGATCCCGGCGCGACCAAACAAGCACGACGGTTCCAGAAGCCCTCATACCGGGTAGAAGCACAACCCGATGGTGCCAGGGCCAAAGTGGACCGTCAGGGATGCGCACAGTTCCGCCAGATAGGCCTCGTTGCAGTTGAACCTCTCCTTTGCCCTGGATAGCACCTCCTGCCCCACCTCCGGTGCCCTGGCATGGATCACACCCAAGTTGATGGGGATCGTGGTGCCGACTCTGTCCTCCATGATGTCCATCAAGCGATTGAGGGATTTCTTCCGCGTCCTGACTGTCTCCATGGTATCGAGAAGCCCGTCCTTCAGTTCGATAATGGGTTTCAGGTTGAGCAGGGATCCCAAGGCGGCTGACAGTCCTCCGACCCGACCGCTCTTCCGCGGATACTCGAGATTCTCCAACACGAGTATCACGTTGACACGCGACCTGATCTCGTCCAGACGAGCGTTGATCTCCTCCGCCGTCTTGCCGGCCCGAGCCAGACGCGACGCTTCCATGCAAGCCAGTCCTAGCGCGGCTGAACCCGCGAGACTGTCGTGCGGATAGACCCTGACCTCGTCTTTCACCTCTTCAGCGGCCAAACACGCGGACTGGTAGGTGCCGCTCAACTTGCCGGTCACGTGGGTGGAAACGATGGCATCAGCGCCCTCCTCCCTCGCCAAACGTCGGTATACTTCCGCGAACAAACCTGCCGACGGCTGCGAGGTGGTGGGTAGAAGACCGGTCTCCTCTATCTTCCGATAGAAGAGATCCCAGTCCAAGTCGACCCCTTCCTGGTATGAATCCGTCCCGAACTGGATGTTGATGGGCACTATGGTGATGTCGTGCTCCTCCACCATCTCCGGCAGCAGATCACACGTGGTGTCCGTCACTATCTTGATCACGATCTCCCCTCCATACATACTCATCATGGTCTCCACAACGCCAC
>DATKVP010000421.1:0-9644 GCA_035530015.1 Anaerolineae bacterium
GCACTGCGCAAGAGGACGGAATCGCCCTGGGCCGATAAGGACGCCTGTCTGAGAGTAGTCGGTGAGTGCTGCTTGTTCGTGGAGTGAAAGATCTCCCGCATGTTGGGAGAGAAGCATGCACACTGTCCACATCTCATTGCTGATCTCTGGAAACCTGCCGCCAGCTGGGCCACCTGTTAGCAGCACTTGACATTCGCCCAGAGGTCGAGAATAATCATGGTGGTGGCGGAGCGGCTCGTCCGGGCAGAAGCTCGGTGGTCATGCTGTCGCTGAAGGGGTGCAAAGCCTAGATCACCGGCCGTGCCCAACCGAGGTCCTTTGTGGCGCCGGCGCTGGGGACGAAGGTGCCTGTGGTTCCGGGGAGGGTGGCTGCCCAGGCGATCCATCGAAGGGCTAGTCGACCGGAGTGTCCAGCGGGCTCCAGTCTGGGCGGTCCTGTCTATTCTAGAGGAAGGAAGGTCCGACGACAGTGCCCTCACGAACAGTAGCCAAGGCGATGTCTATCCTGAAGCAGTTCAGCGTAGAGGAGCCCCAGCTCGGGGTGAGCGAGCTGTCGCGAAGGCTCGGCCTCACCAGGAGCACCGTGCACCGCCTCCTGGCCTCCTTGCGAGAGGGTGGCCTTATCGAGCAGGACCCGTCTACCCGCAAGTATCGCCTGGGACGCACAGCGGTTGATCTGGGATACAATGCCATCTACTCCGACCCGATGCTGGTGACTGCGCTCCCCTACCTGTACTTCCTTTCCGACCAGGTAGGGGAAACGGCATACCTCGGAGAGCGGCGCGGCGATGAAGTTGCCACTGTGCTGCACGTGCTTTCGCCCAGCTCGAGGGAGCAGATGCACTGGTATGATCGCCTTCCACTCCATTCTTCCTCATCTGGAAAGGTCCTCCTGGCCCATACCGAGGAGAGCGAACTGGTTGCTTTGCTGGACAAGGGTCTATCTCGCTACACCGAGCACACGGTCACCGATCCTGTGGCCCTGAGGGAGGACCTGCTGAGTATCCGCCAGCAGGGGTTCGCTGCCTGCTTCGAGGAGTACAAGCTCGGCATCAACGCTATTGCCGTTCCGATTGCGGACCAGGAAGGCAGCGTGGTGGCGGCGCTGAGCGTCCTTGGCCCAGCATACACCCTCACTCGCGATAAGGCCATGGCGTCGCTGGAGAGGATGAAGGCTGTCTCCAGAGAGATCACCATGAAGCTCGCCTCGCTGAGCGATTGATTCTCCCGCTGCGATCTCAATGCGACGTCAGCGCGTGGTGGTGAGACGGCGAAGACTGCAGATATGCATGCACCTTCGGTCATCGCCGACTAGCGCGCCCCGTTTATTCTTCTGACGAAGACGCTATTCCTCTGGCGACTGACTGTTTGGAGCCCCGCCTGGAAACGTTGGGTGCTCACCCAGAGTGGCTGGCATATCCCAGTCGCCACCTGGGACTTCGCTCAAATGGAGAAGAGGCGCGCCCTGGGGCGATGGGACCGACCACGAACTGGTGAAAGGGTCTCCCCATGGGGCACGCGCCTCGAATCCGGGGTCAGGAATTGCGCTGTGTCCCCAATAGCCAATGGTGGGTAGCCTGACTTGACAAGTGGGTGCAAGTTCGGTATACTATCGCAAACCTAGCCCATTATTAGGACAGAAACGTGCCTAGCTTGCCAACAAGCGTGCACCTTGCCTGACTCTTGAGCTGGTAGGACGCCACGCACGAACTCTTCCTAGTTGGTCTATGGCACATGGTCGAGAGCGGCGAACAAGAAGTCAGCAGGGGCTTGCGCCCGGCGGAGTCGGCTAGCTTCTCAGAGGTGCGCAGGATGCCTTTCTGTGCAGTAAGGCACGAGCCGCGGTCAGGGGCTTCACTGGTTCTGGGCCCTCGTCTGGTGGCGGAAGACATGGAAGCCGTTTCCGTCTTGGGTTGTAGCTCCTCTGAGGAAGACTGAGTCAGCGGATGTTTCTCCCAGCCACTCGTATCGGACCGTGGAACCGCGGGTCCGGGCTCTTTTCTTGCCTCAAGTCCCAGGCCCGCGAAACGGAGCGCTTTCTGCAGACACGTCCAATCCTCTGGTATCCATCCCACCAACACTGTGACTACTTCGCATTGGGTCCTCACATCGTCCCGCAACGCGTCGAAACCTGTGGCGACGCATGCTGGTCCCGGGAAGCCACAGATCCAGGCGAACCTCTTGGGGCAATCCCTGACGGCCAGAATCTCGTTGGATGGAGGCCTGTTCCACACGTATGCGGAGAGCAAGCAAACAACAACAGAGCGTCATCGCGACGGAGTCCAGGTACCTCAGCTGTGAGTCTCACATAAGCCATAGGGGGTTCAAGTGGAAGAAGTCAAGAAGATAAGGACGGTTTGCCGTAGCTGTCATGGTGGATGCGGGGTGTTCGCCCACGTCAAGGACGGCAGAGTGATCAAGGTGGAAGGCGATCCTGACTCACCCATCAGCCACGGCGCCATGTGCACGAAAGGACTCTCCATCACCCAGCTCGCCTATCACCCCGACAGGGTGCTCTATCCGATGAAGAAGGCCAACGGGGGTTGGGAGAGGATCTCCTGGGACGAGGCCCTTGACACGTGCGCCGAGAGGTTCAACGAGGTTATCGAGAAATACGGCCCCGAAGGGATTGTGATTGGCCAGGGAACCGGCCGGGACTACGAGAGCCACTTCTCCCGGTTTGGCAACTTGCTGGGCACCCCCAACGTCCTGACGGCCGGGCACATGTGCTACCTCTCACGGATAGGCGCCTCCCTGATCACCTGTGGGAGTCTTCCCGCTTGTGATTATGAAAACAACCCCAAATGCATCGTGATGTGGGGATGCAACCCTCTGTGGACCAACCCGGACGAGTACAAGGGAGTGAAATTCTGGCGCGCCTACGAACAGGGAGCCAAGATGATCTGCGTGGACCCCCGAAGATCTCTCTATGCCGAGAAGGCGGACGTTTGGCTCCAGATACGGCCGGGCACGGATGCGGCCATGGTTTTGGGGTTCTTCAACGTGATCATCGAAGAGAAGCTCTACGACGAGGAATTCGTCGAGCAGTACATCAATGGCTGGGACCCCTTCGTGGAGAGGGTGAGGAAGGACTACCCCCTGGAGCGCGTGGAACAGATCACCTGGGTTGACCA
The DNA here is from genome assembly GCA_035530015.1 of Anaerolineae bacterium. Lineage (GTDB taxonomy): Bacteria > Chloroflexota > Anaerolineae > UBA7937 > B3-Chlor > JAUVXJ01. The sequence goes on from DATKVP010000421.1 coordinate 3,135, forward strand.
GGAGCTTATCCGAAAGGCGGCGAGGTTGTACGCCACCACCAAGCCGGCGGGCATCCACTGGGGTGTGACCACGGAGCAGACCCTCAACGCTACCGACTACACTCGGGGCGCGATCGGGCTCATGGCCGCCACCGGGAATCTTGACGTACCCGGCGGGAATGTCTTGCACGTACCACCACCGACCAGAAAGGTCTCTGAATTCTCTGCATACAGGCAACTGTCTCCTGAGCAGAGAGAGAAACGTCTGGGCGGTGACCAATACAAGCTCGCTGGCAGAATGACCATCTGTACGCCCAAGCCTGTCTGGGATGCCATTCTGACGGGTAAGCCGTACCCGGTCAAAGCAGGATACCTGGTAGGGACCAACCCGCTGCTGACCAGGGCCAATGCCCGGGAGGTACGCAAGGCCCTGAGCAGTCTGGACTTTCTCGTTGTATCCGATTTCTTCATGACCCCTACCGCCGAGTTGGCCCACATGTTCCTGCCCGCCGGCACTTGGTTGGAGCAGAATCACGTGTCGGAGAACTGGAAGTTCCACGGATACGTGCTGGCCAGACAGAAAGTTGTGGAGATCGGCGAGTGCTGGCAGGACCATAAGATCTTCATGGAAATGGGCAAGAGAATGGGTCAGCAGTGGTGGGACACGGTGGAGGATGCTCTGGAGTGGATACTGGAGCCGACCGGCGTGACCTGGGAGGAGTTCAAGAAGCTAGGCTATCTCCACGGAGAACAGAGATATCGTAAGTACGAGGAAGAGGGCTTCAGAACACCCACGGGCAAAGTGGAGCTGTACTCCACCGTCCTCGAAAAATGGGGTCGCGATCCCCTGCCCAAGTACACAGAGCTGGCGGAAGGACCCTTCTCCGCACCTGAACTGGCCAAGAAATACCCCTACGTCCTGAACGCCGGACTCAGGACCCCCACCTTCTTTCATTCGGCCAACCGGCAGATCCCCTGGCTTCGGGAGATCAGGCCCGATCCCCTCATGGAACTCCATCCCGAGACCGCGGAGGAGCACGGCATCAAGGAGGGAGACTGGGTCTGGATTGAGTCGCCTCGCGGACGCATCAAGCAACGAGCGAAGCTGAACGACGGAATCGATCCCAGGGTGATCGCGGCTGAGCATGGCTGGTGGTATCCGGAGATCAAGAGCCCAGATCATGGCTGGGACATCTCCAACATCAACATACTGACGGATAACTCCCCTGAGTCCACCGATCCGGTGATGGGGTCAACCAGCCTGAGAGTCCTGTTCTGCAACATCTCGCGCTGTGAAGACGAAGAGGAGAAGTGACGTGAAAACATCTCTGTTGTTCAACGAAACGAACTGCAGTGGCTGCCATGCCTGTGAAGTGGCCTGCAAGCAGGAGCACGGGCTGGGCGTCGGTCCCAGGGTGGTAAGGGTCATTGAGAGGGCGCCTTTCTTCAAACCGCTGTACTGCCATCACTGTGATGATGCCCCCTGTGTGACGGCGTGCTGGGAGGATGCTATCACCACGGATCCAGACACAGGCGTGGTTCTCCACGACCCGGAGAAGTGCAACGGCTGCAATGCCGTACCGGGCAAGACTGGAGCTGACAAGCAGGACACGTCGCCCTGCATGGTGCAATGCCCTGCTCACAACAACGTCCAGGGGTATGTAAGCCTTGCCTCCAGGGGGAAATTCCGGGAAGCGATACAGCTCATCAAGGAGACAAGCCCCTTCCCATCCGTCTGTGGGAGGGCCTGTCCCCACCCCTGTGAGGCAGGCTGCAATCGGGAGCAAGTGGATGAACCTCTGGCCATCCGTTCTGTCGAACGCTTCCTGGCAGATTGGGATCGTATGAGCGGCAGCCCCTACACGCCTACAATCAAGGAAGCACGAGACGAAAAGGTGGCCATCATCGGGTCAGGTCCTGCTGGTCTCACAGCGGCCTACTTCCTGGCCAGAGAGGGCTACAAAGTCACCGTCTTCGAGAAGCTGCCTGTGGCCGGCGGCATGATGGCCGTAGGGATTCCCGAGTTTCGCCTCCCTAAAGACGTTCTCTCCGCCGAGATCAAGATGATCCAGGACATGGGGGTAGAAATCCAGACAGGGGTGACTTTCGGGACTGACGTCACCCTGGAAAGTCTGAAACAGGATGGATATCAAGCCGTCTTCCTGGCGACCGGCCTCCATGCGAACATTCGATTGGGGGTAGACAACGAGGACGTCAGTGGCGTCCTGAGAGGTGTTGACCTCCTTCGTGACGTGTCGCTCGGGAATGAGGTATCCGTTGGGAACAAGGTGATCGTCGTTGGAGGCGGCAGTGTGGCCGTTGACGTGGCCATGACCTCTCTCCGCAAGGGCGCTCAAGAGGTCACCATGGTGTGTCTGGAAGAGCGAGATGAGATGCCGGCCTGGGAGGACGAAATAGAGGCAGCCCTGGAAGAGGGCGTGGAGATCGTCAACTGTTTTGGCCCTAACTGCTTCCTCCAGGAGGATGATCAGTTCTCGGGGATCGAATTCAAGCGCTGTACCTGCGTATTCGATGAAGATGGCTGTTTCAATCCCCAGTACGATGAGACAGATCTAACTGAACTGGGTGGAGATATGGTCATCGTCGCCATCGGTCAGTTCGCCGATCTCTCCTTCGCTGAGAAGCAAGGGATCCCAGTCACCTCAGCCGGTGGTCTACAGGCCGATCCAGTGACCCTGGAGACACCGATCAAGGGTGTCTTCGCAGGTGGAGATGTGTGCTACGGCCCAGGAACCATCGCGGAGGCCATTGGCTCGGGAAGGGAGGCAGCGGTATCCATCGACCGCTATCTCAAAGGACAGGATTTGCGGCTGGGTCGCCTGGGTCGAGACAAGGTTTTGAGGGCGATCACCCATCCCCAGATAGAGACATACGACCCCTCTGCGCGTGGTCAGAAGCCGCGTCTGGACCCTCGAGAGCGCGTCGCGAGCTTTGACGAAATCCAGCAGGGGTTCACGGAAGAGATGGCCGTCCAGGAGGGGAAACGGTGTATCATGTGTGGTGCCAGCTGCGTGCAATCCTGTCCCTACGACGTCATGCAGTTTGACCATGAAACCTCCAAGGCTGTGAAATGCGACCTCTGCATCGACAAACGGGGTCGGGAAGAGGCGCCCGCGTGTACCACAATCTGTCCAACGAGATGTATCTTCTGGGGCGATCCGGAGGCCTTCCCCACTGCAGTGGAAGTGGCCCGTTAGTTCAAGAGTGGAGCGCTGGAGATGGCCCGCACCAAGCAGGATGATGTCGTGGTCCTGATTGTCCCGGAGCCATGATCCTGATGTATGAAATGCGTTGAGGCATGCCCGTTTGGGTAGATCCAGTTCAATGAGGCGGGCAGCATCGACAGGCTCGAGGTGGGCCGCCAACTACCCATCGCCGCCGCTGCTTGCCCGCCGCAGGCAGGTCTGGGTTTCTCCGTAAGATCGCCCGAAGACCGGGCAGCTATCGAGCCTGGCCGTGGTATGGACAGCACGCGTAGACAGTAGTACCGCCGAGGCAGACGCAACAACTGGAGAGGCTTCCTGATGGAGATCATCGGCGAGCGGATCAACGGCTCTCGGACCCGCGTGGGAGAGGCGGTGTCCGGGCGTGAGGCAGCCTTCATCCAGAGATTGGCACAGAGGCAGGTAGAGGCGGGTGCTCAACGGCTCGATGTCAGCGCGGGCACGCCGTCTGAGCGCGAACCCGAAGATCTGGCCTGGCTGGTGCGGACGGTGCAAGAAGTCGTCGATGTGCCTCTGTGCCTGGACAGCGCCAACCCCCGGGCACTGGCAGCGGGCCTCGAAGGCGTTCGCCAGGCGCCCCTCATCAACTCCATCAGCGGCGAGCGACTGCGCCTGGATGGCATCCTGCCCTTGGTGCGCGAAGCGGACTGCGGCGTCATCGCGCTGGCGATGGACGACAGCGGGGTCCCGTCAAGCGTGTCAGATCGTCTGACGGCTATCAGGAGCGTCCTTGAGGAGCTCCGCCGCGCTGAGATCCCCAATGATCGAATCTACGTAGATCCCCTGGTGATGGCCATCGCGGCCAACACCGAAAGCGGCCGAATCGCGTTGGATGCGATTCAAGCCGTGCGTGCCGAGTTTCCAGACGTGCACATCATCTCTGGGCTGAGCAACGTCTCCTTCGGGCTACCCGCCCGGAGCCTCATCAATCGAGCCTTTCTGACGCTGGCTTTGGATGCCGGTCTGGACACGGCCATCCTTGATCCGCTGGACCGCGAGCTGCGCAAGGCCCTGTTGGCAGCAGAAGTAGTCCTCGGACACGATCGCTACTGTCTCAACTACACGCGTGCCTATCGAGCTGGTTTGCTCAACGGCCGGGGCACAAGGAGCAGCCTCAAGTGAATACTTGACTGGAGTGCCCTGGTCCATCGGTCAGGGTGAGCGCCACTTACCGCATCTTGGGGAGGAGGACACCATGCACTGACGTGCTCCATTGGAGGGGGCAAGAGTCACACACTGCATTTCTGAGAGGAGGACACTATGTCCAAGAAACTGATTGATGCCATTGCTAACATGAAGGAGCAAGAAGCCCTCAAACTAGCCAAAGAGATGGTGGAGGGCGGTTCAGACCCCGTGGCGGTCCTGGAAGCGGCGAGAGAGGCCATGGGCATCGTCGGCCAGCGCTACGAGGAGGGCACCTACTTCCTGCCAGAATTGATGCTGGCTGGTGTGATGCTGAACGAGATCGCGGAGATCGTCAAGCCGGAGCTGGCCAAGTCCCCGGACGTCAAACGCCATGGCAAAGTCCTCGTTGGCACCGTCGAGGGGGACATTCACGACATCGGCAAGGACATTGTTGTGTTCATGCTCGACGTCAACGGGTTCGATGTCCTCGACCTGGGCGTGGATGTACCGCCGCAGAAGTTCGTGGAGGCGATGAAGGACTTCCAGCCCCAGGTGGTCGGCCTGAGCGGATTCCTCACGCTGGCCTTCGATGCGATGAAAGACACCGTGGATGCGATGAAGAAAGCCGGCTTGCGGGACAAGGTCAAGATCATGATCGGCGGCGGTCAGATCAGCGATGAGATAAGGACCTATACTGGCGCAGATGCCTATGGTAAAGATGCCATGGCCGGAGTATCCCTCGCCAAAGAATGGGTCGGCGCCAAGTAGGAGTCTCCAGCAGAGAATCCAGAGGAGGTAACCGAAATGGGGAAGGAATGGGGAGAGTTGTCGGCAGACGAGAAGCAGGAGGCACTGTTCCAGAGGTGGCTCTCGCCGAAGGATCCTCAAGGGAATGATCTCGGATTCCAGAGCCCGGAAGCCGAGAAGGGCTACGAGGAGAGAATAACCAGGATCAAGGACGCCATCCAGTTGAAGAAGTCGCCGGATAGAGTGCCAGCCTTGCCACTACCCAGCATGTTCCCTGCTTTCTATTCGGGTATGACCGTTGAAGAGGTCATGTACGACTACGACAAGTGCTACGCGGCCTGGAAGAAATTCGTGCTGGACTTCGACCCGGATGGGCATATGGGCTGCGCAGGGCCAGGTCCGGGAAAGTTCTTTGAGATTCTCGACTACAAGCTTTATGCTTGGCCGGGCCACGGCGTGTCGCCTCAGCACTCCTACCAGTGCCTTGAGGGAGAGTACATGAAGGCGGATGAGTATGATGCGCTGATCCAGGACCCGTCAGGTTTCTTCAGCAACGTCTACTTGCCGCGTGTGTTTGGAGCACTGGAGCCCTTCCAGATGCTCCCCCTGCTCCCGGGCATATTGGAGATGTATGGGGTCGCCTTCAACTTCATACCCTACGGTCTACCCCCCGTTCAAGGTGCTCTCAACGCCCTCATGGAAGCCGGAGGTGAGGCCCTGAAATGGGTAGGAGCTGTGGGTGGCTTCGACGGTGAGATGGCAACCCTGGGATATCCCAATATCCTGGCGGGGTTCACCAAGGCACCCTTTGACACAATCGCCGATACGCTCAGAGGCACCAAGGGGGCCATGCTGGATTTGTACCGGCGCCCCGAGAAACTACTCGAAGCCATGGACGCCGTCACGCCCCTGATGATCAAGATGGGGGTGGGCGCGGCCATGATGAACGGGAAACCTCTGATATTCATACCTTTGCACAAGGGTGCAGATGGCTTCCTCTCCGATGAGCAGTTCAAGACCTTCTACTGGCCCACCCTCAGGAAGGTGATGATGGGCCTGATCGAAGCGGGATGCGTCCCGTTCCCTGTTGCCGAGGGGGGGTATAACTCTCGTCTCGAGATCATCAAGGATTTGCCCAAGGGCAGGACTCTGTGGATGTTCGACCAGACGGACATGGCCAGAGCCAAGGAGGTTCTGGGTGACACTGCCTGCATCCTGGGCAACGTGCCCCTTGACCTGTTGAGCGTCGGCACACCCGAGCAGGTGAGGGATTACGTGAAGAAGCTCATAGACGCTGCTGGCAAGGGCGGCGGTTTCATATTGGGCAATGGGGCGTTCTTCGATGACATCAAGGCGGAGAATCTCAAGGCGATGATGGAGGCTGGCAGAGAATACGGGGCCTATCGCTAGGCTC
>DATKVP010000422.1:0-5452 GCA_035530015.1 Anaerolineae bacterium
CAGCGCCTCGCCGGCGACGGCGATGCCGGGCGCGATGGCGCCGCCCAGGTAGTCACCCTCCTTGGATATGGCGTCGAAGGTCGTGGCCGTGCCGAAATCGATGACGATCAGAGGTGTCCCGTACAGCGCCTTGGCGGCCACCGCGTTCACTATGCGATCCGCCCCCACCTCCTGCGGGTTGTCATAGAGAATGCGCATCCCGGTCTTGGTGCCAGGCTCTACCACCAGCGGTTTGAAGTCCATGTACTCCTCGCAGAACTCCTGGAATACTGGTAGAAGAGGAGGCACCACGGAAGATATGATGCCATCGTCTACGTTTTCGAATGACAGTCCACGGTAGGTGAAGAACGAGTTGATCAGAACCGCCAATTCGTCCGGCATTCTGTGGGGCGAGGTGGACATCCTCCAGTAGGCGATCAGATCTTCGCCCCTATGCACGCCCAGGACGATGTTGGTGTTGCCTATGTCTATGGCCAGTACTTTGCGCTCAGTCATCCCCACCATGTCCAGAGTTCCTTGTCTTTCATCGCCAGGTTGTGCCTTTCGCCTTGAGCCTTTGTAGCTTGCGTTGCAGTTCCTCACGTTCGTCGTCGGAGCTATCTGGAGAAGCCAGGCCTCTCAGGATTTCGGTCACCGAGGCCATCTGCCCTATGCTACGTTCCATGGAACGTAGCAGTTGGCTCAGCGTATCATCGCCGCAAGTGGTGTTCCCTCGTTCCACACTGGCCATCAGTGCGTAGGTGTCTGCTGCAATCGCCCTCAACGAGTGGTATACGTATTGAGCTAGCTCGGTGACCGCTCCATCAATGGCGGCCGGCCCTCGGGCCTTCACCGCCGCGCGGAGCCGTGTGTTCTCCAGGGCTACGGCGGTATGATCCGCCAGTAGGTCAAGACGGCTCTGATCGGTGCGTGAGAAGGCCCTGTCGGTCACGCGGTTCGACACGGCCAGCACACCCTTCGTTTGCGCGGCGAACTTCAGGGGCACGTAGAGGAGAGAATTGACCATGTATCCTGTCTTCACGGTCAGATCCAGACGAGGATCGGAACTGGCGATACGGAGAGGTTCTCCGGTCTTCAGCACCTGACCTATGAGGCTATTGCGGGCTGGCATGAGGAGCAAGGAGGCGCGCTTGTCGCCGACGCCCTTGGCCGCCCGCAGATAGAGCTCGTCCGTCTCCTCATCAATGAGGAAGAGCATGCCCTCGTCGGCATCGGTCAGGAACACGGACACCTCGACAACTCTGGACAGCAGAGCCTCCAGATCCTGGGGATTGGTGATGGCCTGGGTGATCTCATAGAGCATGGTCAGTTCGCGCACTCGGCGCTCCAACTGCCTGTTGGCTCGCATGAGTTCCTCGGTGAGGATTTCCTTCTCACGGCGGAGTCTCGTCTCGCGGAGGGCATCCTCGATGGACTTCAGCACGTCTTGCGGCTTCAGGGGCTTGATAACGTAGTTCTTGACGCCCAGACGGAACGCCTCAATGGCCAGCTCCTCGGAGCCGGAGAAGATCATCAGGGTGATCGGTATGCTGGGGACCGTGTCACGCAAGCCCTGGAGGACCTGCATGCCTGTCATCTGGGCCAGATTGAGATCCAGGAAGATGTGGTCCGGTTGCTCGTCCACGGCCATGTGCAGGCCTTCCTGGCCCGACGTGGCCACCAACGGCTTGTAGCCGCTGGGGTTGAGGATAGTGTCTGCGAGGACCTCCGTGATATCCTCGCTGTCCTCGATGATGAGGATTCTCTCCTTGTTTCCCAGCGATTCCATCTCTACGCACCCCCGTGGCGTCGTTCAGAGGACCTATACTGTGGACCAGATTGGCCTCTTGGCGTGGTGCTTCGACCGTGATAGCTGAGGATAACCATTATAGGCGGCTTGGCTTTTGAGTGTCAAGCGTTGCGCTGATTGGGCAGGACGTCTCTGCGGGCGGGAACGCCGCCCAGCGAACCAGCTTGATTGACGGCCCGCGCTATAGCCTCCGCTACGACCTCGGCACCCGCCGCACCGATGGCGCTGACATCACCCTTCATCTCTCCTGTGGAGAGCGCGAATAGAGCATCGCCATCGAGCATGGTAGCGGGGCGGATGGCGTAGGCGTAGCCGTTGCCAGCCAGTCGCGCCACCTCGTTCGTCTCCTCCTTGGTGAGTCGAGCATTGGTGGCCACCACGCCGATGGTCGTGTTGGTGAAGGCCAGCACGGTGTGAGCTAGGTTGCCCCTCAGGGCCTCGGCTGTGTTGAGGTGACCGCCTCCGGGCTTCCGTGCTCCGGCCAGTATTTCGCCACTGCGCCAATCGACGACGTCCCCCAGACAGTTGACCGCCACCACGGCTCCCACGACTATCCCGCCGCCGATTCTCTGGCTGGCCGTGCCCAAGCCTCCCTTCATTGCCTGACCCATTCCCATGAGCTTTCCCACGGTGGCGCCGGTGCCTGCTCCCACGTTGCCCTCTGCTATGGGACCAGGGGCGGCATGCACACAGGCTTGATAGGCAGCCTGGGCATCGGGTCTGACCGTGGGGTCGCCGATGGCCAGATCGAAGAGTATGGCCGCAGGGACGATGGGTACCCTGGCCACTCCTGTATCGAAGCCGTACCCCTTTTCCTCGAGGTACCTCATCACGCCCCCAGCGGCATCCAACCCGAACGCGCTGCCGCCCGATAGCAGCACGGCGTGGATCTGCTGAATAAGGTGCAGGGGGCGAAGAAGGTCGGTCTCCCTGGTCCCCGGCGCCGCACCCCGCACTTCCACGCCGGCGGTGGCACCCTCTTCGCAGAGCACAACCGTACAGCCCGTGGCCGCAGTCAAATCCGTGTAGTGCCCCACCTTGAGATTAGGTACATCAGTGATGGCGCCGATCATGGCATAGCTCCCTCGATAGGTATGGATGGAGAGGGCTTAGTCGCGGAGAGCCGAATGGGCAGAGAGGGCATAGGGTCGCCCGACAAGTGGAGCTGGAGGGCCGGTTGCCTTCTCATAGGCGGGGCTCTGATCTAGGACGAGTACTTCCCCTTCAGGTTGGCAACCCTCTGCTCGAGGTTTGCCCAGTCTTCGGCCTTGCTCTCGCGTGAGCCCATCTCTTTGAGGATCTGAGTCAGTGAGGCCATCTGCTCTATCTTGGATTCCATGGAGTCGAGCAGGCGGGCCAGGGTGTCATCGACGCAGGAGATGCCACCTCGCGCTGACTCGGCTTTCAGGGCATACGTGCTTGTAGCCAGGGCCTTCAGGGGCTCGTGGGCACTTTGAGTGATCGAAGCCAGGGTGCGCTCGAAGGCTTCGCTGGGCTGTATGGGACCGGCGAGGCGAAGTCTGGTGTTCTCCAAGGCCATGGCGGCTGAGGAAGCAAGCGCCGTCAGGAGCTGTAGGTCCGTTTCACTGAAACGTGGGTCTCCACCCTTTCCCAGCTTGTTGATGAGCTCGATCACTCCGATGACCGTATCGTGGACCTTGAGCGGGACTGACAGGATGGACCGGGCTTCGAGGCCGATCGCCTTCGCCATCTCAGCATCGTGCCGGGGATCCTCCATCACGTCGTCTACCAGTAGTGGCTCTCCGTGTTCGGCGACCCAGCCTGCAATGCCCTGCCCCATCTGGAGGCGGTATTGGCTCAGCTTCTCTGTGCGGCCGTGCAAGGTGATCTTGAACTCCAACTCCGTGCCTGATTCCTTGACCAACAATACGGAACCGGCTTCCACGTTGAGGAGCTTTGTGATGCCGCTAATGGCTATGGTGAGTATCTCCTCCGCGGCTTGCGCTGAGCCGATGGCGAGGGCAATCTGAGTGAGGGTGGCGAGCTCCTCAGCCTGCGTGAGTACGCGCTCATAGGAGGAGGCGTTCTGGACGGCGACGGCTACCTGGTCGCCAAGTATCTGGAGCATGGTCTGGTCGTCCTCACCGAAGACGCTCTTCTGGTCACTGTGGATGTCCAGAACACCGATCACCTCGCCCCCTACTCTGAGGGGCACGGCCAGTTCTGCCCTGGTCTGAGGTAGTTCATCGTGCGGTCGGTAGCGTGGTTCCGTCTGTACGTCGTTGGCGCAAAGCGGCTCGCCGTGGTTGGCTACCCAACCCACGACGGTCCGGTCATCAATCGGCACCAGGAATCGGCTTTCCTTGATGCGCTCACCCACGTCTCCACTGGCTCCGCGCAAGCTCAGGTGGCCGGGACCGTCACGGAGCAGGATCTGCGAGTAGTAATAGCCAAGGTTCTGCCTCAGGAGTTCCACGACCTCTGACAGCAGGCCGTCGATGTCCAGGATCGAGGTGATTCTCTGGCTCAGGTGGCTCGTCATGGCCAACTGAAACGCTCGTCGCTGCTCGCCTTCGTATAGACGGGCGTTCTCGACGGCGATCACTGCGTGATCGGCGAGGACGTTGAGGCGGTGCTCATCGGCGGCGGTGAAAGCCCTCTCGTTGACGCGGTTGGACACTCCGAGCACGCCCCTGATCTCGTGTCGCAGCCTGAGTGGAACATAGAGGAGCGAGCTGACGAGGTATCCGGTCTTGACCTTCAACTCTAAACGGTCCTCTGGACTCGATACCCGCAGCGGCTCGCCTGTCTCCGCAACCTTGCCGATGAGGCCGTCCCCCGTCTTGAGACGCAGTCCGTGGGCGTACTTCTCGCCAACGCCCTTGGCAGCTCGCAGGTATAGCTCGCCCGTCTCCTCATCCAGCAGGAACAGCATGCCTTCATCAGCGTGGCTCAGGAAGACTGCGGCCTCGACGAGCCGCGAGAGCAGCGTTTCCAGATCCATAAGCTCGGTCATGGCTTCAGTGATCTCGTACAGCAGGGTCAGTTCGCGGACCCGGTGCTCCAGCTGCTTGTTGGTCCGCATGAGTTCCTCGGTGAGGAGTTCCTTCTCACGGCGCAGCCGGCTCTCTCCCAGGGCGCCTTCGACCGCGGCCAGGACCTGCCCAGACTTGAACGGCTTGACGATGTAGTTCTTGACACCCAGATGGAAGGCCTCCACAGCGATCTCCTCTGAGCCGTAGAACGTCATCAGGATCACCGGGATGTCGGAACCCCTCTTTTTCAGGACCTTGAGGATCTCCAGACCGGTCATGCGAGGCAGGTTCAAGTCGAGGAGGATCAGATCCGGGCGCTCTTCCAGGGCACGTCGGAGACCTTCCTGGCCGTCAGTGGAGACGAGCGTCTCATATCCGTCGGGGTGCAGGATGTTCTCGGTCAGAAAGGCGACGACGTCCTCGTTGTCCTCTATGATCAGGATCCTCTCCCCAGTCTGCATGGCCGCAACCCCCTCTGACTACTCCTGAGACGCGGAAGACAAGTGGCGGACAGCCGTGGACGTCGATGCAGGAACCGATATCCGTAGGATGGATTATATCTCGCGTTTGCGCGTCTTGTCAAGGCCTTCTGTGCTGCGAGGGGGTCCACCCCGGGCTGACGGCACATCTTCTTCAACACGGGGCGGATGAGCTGCCATCCTGCTGC
>DATKVP010000423.1:0-2796 GCA_035530015.1 Anaerolineae bacterium
CTGTAGCCAGAGCGGAGCGAGTTGGCCAGCAGGGTAATCGTGTCGCCCAACTGGTCATTGAATGCATGCAAGCGGCTGGTCTGACGGAACCTCATGAAAAAACGGGGTGCGAAGAAGCCCAGCAGGCCACCGGCCACGGCGCCGATGATCCACAATTTGCGCACGAGAAAGGCCCCAGCCACCGCGCCAACCGCGATGATGACCACCATCAAGAGAATGAACTCAACGACCGTCAGCTTCAGGTTGGCACGAGCCAGGTCGGTGGCCACACCTTTGGCGAAGCTTTGTCTCGCGATAGCCCGGTCCAGGCTCACCACGACTTCCGGTACGGGGCGTTCGGACTTGGAGCCTTTCTGCTTTGCGTCCTTGGAGACGACTGCCGTGACGTCACCCAGCCGGGTGATGACCTGGGAGCGCGAACTGATCACCCTCGAGAGCCCCACGAAGAGTATCAGGATGGTACCGCCCGCCAGTATGGGTAGGAGGATCAGTAGTGGATCCACTTTAGCTGCCCTCCTTAGCCTCTAAATCGGCCTCGCTGATCGTATCCGAAGAGCTTGGCATCCAGATGGTAACCAGCTGCATCTATGAGTTCGGTGAACTTGGGCCGGACGCCTGTGGGACGCAGGTGTCCCACGATGCGGCCGTCATCAAACCCTGTCTGCTCGAAGGCGAAGATGTCCTGGAGCACGATGATGTTGCCTTCCATGCCTTGCACTTCAGTGATGTTTACTATCTTGCGTGTTCCATCCCTGAGCCGTTCCTGATGGACGACCATGTTCAGGGCTGCTGATATCTGCTCCCTAATGGCGCGGTGAGGGAGGTCCGTGCCTGCCATGAGAACCATGGTCTCCAGACGCGATAGGGAATCACGAGGACTGTTGGAGTGGCAGGTGGTCAGGCTGCCGTCGTGACCGGTGTTCATGGCCTGAAGCATGTCCAGGGCCTCACCGGCTCTCACCTCGCCGACCACGATGCGGTCAGGTCGCATACGCAGTGAGTTGACCACCAGGTCTCGGATGGTGACTTCGCCCTTGCCCTCGATGTTGGCCATACGTGATTCGAGTGAGACGACGTGGTCCTGCTGGAGTTGAAGCTCGGCGGCGTTCTCGATAGTGAGGATCCGCTCATCGTTAGGTATGTATCCGGATAGAACATTGAGAGTCGTCGTCTTGCCGGAGCCGGTGCCGCCGGAGATTATGACGTTGAGCCTGGCCTTGACGCAGATCTCGAGGAACTCAGCGATCTCCGGGGTCAAGGTGCCAAAGCCGACAAGATCCTCCATCGTGTAAGGCACTTTGGAGAACAGCCGGATGGTGATGATCGGCCCCTGTATGGCGAGCGGTGGAATGATGACGTTCACACGGGACCCATCGGGTAGGCGCGCGTCAACGTAGGGCTGGCTCTCGTCCACGCGCCTGCCCAAGGGCGCTACGATGCGGTCGATGATGCGCATCACGTGCTCGTCGCTCTCGAACCGGTATGACGTCTTCTCGATCTTACCTCCACGCTCGATGTATATCCTCTGGGAACCGTTGACCATGATTTCCGTGGTCGTTTCGTCCTTGAGGAGCGGTTCAAGGGGGCCCAGACCCATGATCTCGGCGACAATCTGCTCGAGGAGGACGTTTCGCTCGGCACGACTCAGAACGGCGTTCTCTTCGGCCAGGACGGTGTTGAACATCTCTTCGATGACGCCGCGCACTTCGGCTGTCTGCGACAAGTCCATCCGTGGATCGAGTTCGGCAATGACCTTCTTCTGCACGTGGTTCTTGAGTTCGGAGAAGGCGTCTCGCGCTGGCCTGGCTGGTCTGCGCTTGAGTCTCAGCTCCTCCAGCTTCGTGGTACGGATGTCGTCTTCGGGCTTCTGGTTCTTCTCTATTCTCTTCAAGAGCGACATTCAGGCATGCCTCCTGGCCCTCATTCTGGTGACTGACAGCGGCGCCGCGCCGCTGGTCTAGCCGAAAAGCCGACCCAGCAGTGTCTTGCGTCCCGTCGCCTGCGACGAATCCTCTCCCCGTTCTATTCTTCTCTCCAGAGCTCGAGCACTTTCGTCTCGCACCAGCTCGGCCAGTTTGCCGATGCTTCTGGCTACCAGCGATTTCTGATTGCTGACCATCACTGGCACTCCCTGGTTGGCGGCCGAGGAGACAGTGCCATTGTCTCTGGGTATGGTGGCGAAAACCGGGTGCTTGATGTGCGTCACGATATCCTTTTCTGTGATCCCATCCTTGCGCCCAATCATGTTGACCACCAGCCGGGTCTTGTTCAGGTAGTCGAGTGCGTCGAGAGCTTCAAGCGCGAGCCTCACGTTCTTGATGGCCGGGATCTCTGGAGTCGCGACCAAGAGGATCCAGTCCGAGACCTCCAGCACGGTCAGCGCGATGTCGTCCAGGTAGGATGCAGTGTCCACGATGGTGTAGTCGTAGAGCAGGCAGAGATGCTTGAGGATCTCCCTCATGTCGTCCGCTGTGACCATCTCGGCGACATCCGGTCGCGGCGGCGCCAGGAGGATCTTCATTCCTGATGGGTGAGTGAGCATGACGTCATTGAGGAAGTCAGCGTCCAACGAGTCCACGTGCGGCACGACGTCGCTGATGGTCCTGCTGGGCTGCAAGTTGAGGAGTACAGACACGTCCCCAAACTGCAGATTGCCATCCACCAATGCTGCCCTGCCATCTCCGTCCTGCAGGGCCAGCGCCAGGTTGGTAGCGATGGTGCTGCAACCCGCGCCACCTTTGGGGCTGTATACGCAGACGATCTCACCCTCCCTGGCGGTGACCGGTGCCTGGGAGC
>DATKVP010000424.1:0-5909 GCA_035530015.1 Anaerolineae bacterium
TGCATAGACCGTCACTGTAAGCTCCAGCCTCTCGCCCTCCCGCTCGAGACCGAAGCTGGCCAGCGACACCCCCTCCAATTCGCCCAGTTCCTGAACGAGCACCCGCCTGACCACCTCTTCCTCTTGCGTGGCCTGCACCGTTCGCCCGGAGATGAAGCCCAGAGGCAGAGCTACTACCAGCAGGAGGAGCATAGAAACGACCAGCCCTCGCCGCAACTGGCTCTCCCTCTCTCTGACACCCCTCACCGGACGGAAGCCTAACAGCAGAAAGATGACCGCACCAGCCAGAGTGATGCCTACGAGGTTGGTGCCGAATAACAGCAGTCCGCCACCTGCCACCGCAAAGCTGCGAGCGGCCAAGCCGATACCAATCACCCCCAGGGGCGGTACCAGGGCGGCAGCGATGGCTACCCCAGGCAGGGCTGCCGACACGTCCTTGCGGGAAACCGCGTATGCGCCTGCCGCCCCCGACGCCAGCGCGATGACCAGATCCAGCAGATTGGGCGTGGTGCGGGCCAGGATCTCCTCCGTTGGATCTCCCAAGGGAAGTACAGAAGCCAGGAACAAGCCCACGACCACAGCCAGAAAGATGCCCTTGATCGTCGATTCCGCAGCATCGCGCAACAGACGCACATTACCCAATGCGATAGCCAAGGCGATGCCTATAATGGGGCTCATCAGGGGAGCCACCAGCATGCCACCGATGATCACCGCAGCACTGTTCAAGAGCAATCCCAGCGTGGCTATGGTCGCAGCAAGCGTTATCATCACGAAGAAGTCAATGTCGGTCCGGGCGCCCTCCCTCGTCTGCCGGTAGACCGTTGACCTCTCCTCAGCCTCCAGAGTGGGCATGAGCCGGTACATCGCGTTCCACACCCGTCTGAGCCAGAACTGAGGCAAGGGGGCGCGCTCCTTGGCGATCATCACCGGCACCGGCGACTTCCTGGCTATCCGCTCTGGTATCGTCCCGAATAACACCCTATCCAAGAGCCCTTCATCTGAGGCACCGAGGAACATAAGGTCGTAGTCTTGCGCCTCCGTCAGAATCCCGCCCACAATCCCCGGTGCCGTGACTATCTTGGTCCTGACCAGGTCGCCGGTAGGCAAGCCGCGCACCGTCCGGGCGATCATCTCCATACCATGCTCTCGATCTTCTGCTGTCGCCGGCTCGCGACACACGTACAGAACCGTGACCTGCGCTCCCTTCAGCCTGGCGAGTCTCAGCGCCAAGCGAGCGGCTATGGAGGCGTGAGGTCCACCGCTGCTCGGAAGCAGGATGCTGTTCACTGCGGAAAGCGTGTCTCCCTTCACCAGAACGACGTCACAAGGTGCGTTCTCCACCACCGGGTCCACGGTCTGGCCCATGATCCGACCCTTGGCCTCGCTGTACCCTTCCCAGCTCAGCACGATCAAACCGCACTTCTCCTCCACCGCGGTGTCGATGATCCCCTGAGATACACTTCGGGCAACCCTGGTGAGGGGGGTGAGTGACACGGATCCCGTATCCTCGGCGCCCAGTGACCAACTGAACACCGACTCAACCCCTTGCGCCATCCGCGCACCGTCGTGCAGTGGCACCTGGGCGGGAAGAGTCACCACCCTCAGAGGAATAACCTCACCGCCTTCGCCGTCGCCCGCCAGAGCGACTGCCAGTTTGATCAGTTGGGACTGCCTCTCTCCAGGACCGAGGGGCACCAGCACACGGTACGTGGATTCCACCTCTTGTCTCTTGGCCCTGAAGACCACGACCCCTTCCTGGCTCGCTATGTACCTCCCTCTGGCATAGGCCACATACACAACCAGCCCGGCTCCGAGACAGACCGTACCTGCCAGCAGCGCCGTGGTGCCCACGATCGGCAGCAGGAACACGTTGGCCACCAGTGCCAGGGCCGGGAACAGTGGGGGCACCGGCAATCGGAAGCCCGACTCTCCCTCCTCTCCTGCGTTGCGCAACTGAGCTATGTCCCCCAGAGCGATCATGCTCATCACGAACAGCGCGCAGAAGCCCCCCAGTCGTGCGATGAGCCCCACCTCGCCCAACAAGCTGAGAAGTGCGGCCAGACCGCCCACGAGCGCCAGGAGAGCGTAGGGCGTCCCAAAGCGCTTCGCCCGGCGTTTGAGCAGATCCGGCAGCAGGCCATCCTGCTCAATCCCCTGAGCCTGGCGTACCACCAGCAGCAGGGTCGAGTTCAGCGCTAGGGGGATCGAAATCACAGGGAGCAAGAAAATCAGCACGCCGTAACCACCCAGACACTTCTCGGCCAACGCAGCCACCGGCAGCCGCGACTGCTCCAGCGCAACGCTGCTAAGTGCACCCCCAGCCACGAGAGCGATGACCACGAAGAACAGAGTCGCCAGCCCAACCACAGCGAAGAACGCTCGCGGGATAGTACGCCTCGGCTGTGGGACCTCCGAAACGGTCAGAGGTACCGATTCGAAAGCCAGGAAACCGATCAAGAGGAGCGACAGACCCGTCTGGATGCCCAGATACCCATGTGGTGCAAAGGGCCGGAAGTGGATCGTTCGAACGTGGGGCAGACAGAGAACGCAGAGGAGCAGAAGAACAGCCACGGTCAACCATGTCACGACGTCCCGAGCCCGCCTGTGGCTCCAGCCGCCCAGAACGTTGTAAACCGCCGTCACAGCTATCAGTAGCGCGGCGACAACCGTCTCGGGCAAGACATGACCAGACACCGACTCGACCAACGCGCTGGCGCTGGCTGCGAAACCGAGAGCCAAGAGCGCGCAGAGGAGCAAACCACCCAGCAGAATGGCCCAGGCTGTAAGGAACGCCATCGGTCCCCGAGTCACCTCACGAACCAGCACGTATGCGCCGCCCTCGCGCGCGCTGGACGTCAACAACTCAACGTAGCAGAGGAGGGTAAGGGAGACAAACACGCCCGCCAGCAAGTAGGATACCGCCGCACTCGGACCCGCCGCGGTCATCGCCGAACCCTGCAAGGTAAAGAGTGCCATGGCGATGAGAATGGCCAGGCTACGCGACACAGCGCGCGCGGCGCTCAGTTCCCGGCTGAACCGTACCTCGACTGGGGCAACCTCTCTTGCCACAGGAACCACCTCTCCTACGGGGCAACTCAATCGTAGCACAAGGAGGGGCGAATGCCCAACGCTTGATTGCTATGACCCTCCGGCCGTGCTATAATTGCCTCGGTCGTAGCCAGGGGAGACGGGCACCACCTTGCCCTGGCGGGAAGAGGACTGGAATAGTGACCAAGTTCATATTCTGCACCGGCGGCGTCGTCTCATCCGTGGGGAAAGGGGTCGCCGCAGCCTCCATCGCCCGGATCCTGAAGAGCAGGGGCATCTCTGTATCCATCCAAAAGCTGGACCCCTACCTCAACGTGGACGCCGGGACCATGTCGCCGTACCAGCACGGAGAAGTCTTCGTGACCGATGACGGGTCGGAGACCGATCTTGACCTCGGCCACTACGAACGCTTCGTAGACCAGAATCTCACAAGTTCGAGCAACGTGACCACTGGGCAGGTATACTCCGCGGTCATAGCCGGCGAGCGTCGCGGCAACTACCTGGGCAGCACCGTACAGATCATCCCTCACATCACCGACGAGATAAAACGTCGTGTCCACCAGGTCGCCCAAGAAACCGCAGCCGAAGTGGTCATCGTGGAAGTGGGTGGAACGGTGGGAGATATCGAGGGGCTCCCCTTCATCGAATCGCTCCGACAGATGCGCAGCGACATTGGCCGCGAGAACGTACTCTATGGTCACGTGACGCTGCTCCCGCGCCTGGCAGTCACTGGTGAGTTAAAGACCAAACCTACCCAGCACAGCGTCAAGGAACTGCGCGGCATGGGAATCCAACCCGATTTCATCCTCTTGCGCTCTGATAGCTCCCTCTCAGATGGCATAAGGGCTAAGGTGTCTCTATTCTGCGACGTTGACGAGTCAGCAGTCATACCTTTGGTGAGCGCCGACACGATGTACGAGGTCCCACTGATCATGGAGAGAAACGACCTCGGTGATCTCATCGTGCAGAGGTTCAACCTGCCCAAGACCAAGCCAGACCTGATGGACTGGTACGACGTGGTGGAGCGTATCAAGCGCCCTGACCGCCGCGTAAGGATCGCCATCGTGGGGAAGTACGTGGAACTGGTAGACGCCTACATGAGCGTCAGGGAAGCACTCTACCACGCTGGTGCTCATCACAACGTGGGCGTTGACATCAAGTGGGTAGAATCAGAACTGCTCCAAGCGGGGCACGACGAGCTGCTGGCAGGGATCGATGGCATTGTCGTGCCCGGAGGTTTTGGCTACAGAGGCACTGAAGGCAAGATCGCTGCGGCTCGCCACGCTCGAGAGAACGATATCCCCTACCTCGGTTTGTGCCTGGGGTTGCAGGTCATGGTTGTGGAATTCGCGCGCTCCGTGGCGGGCTTGGAAGGAGCCAACAGCACTGAATTCGACAAGGACACCCCGCATCCCGTGATAGACCTTCTGACGGAGCAGCAACAGGTCTTCGAAAAGGGGGGCACTATGCGTCTCGGGAGCTACCCTTGCCGATTGGTCTCTGGCACCCGAGCCGCCCAGGCATATGGTCAGGAGCTGGTGCACGAGCGACATCGACACCGGTTCGAGCTAAACAACCGCTATCGGGAAACCCTGCGCTCCCATGGACTAGTGGCCAGCGGGCTCCTCGATGGGGACGATCTCGTGGAAATCGTGGAGTTGCAGGATCATCCCTGGATGGTCGCCACACAGTTCCACCCGGAATTCAGGTCCCGCCCCAATAGACCACATCCTCTCTTCCTCGACTTTGTCGCAGCCGTGATCCGGAGAGATGATCAGAAGCGGGCAGCGGCGGTGCCGCGAAAGTCAGAGACCGCCTGATCCGATCGGCTTCAGAGGTTGATGCGTGGGACAGCCCGATTTTCTGGTCATCGGCCACGTGGCCAAAGACCTGACCGGGGACAGCTACCGGCTGGGCGGCACAGCGGCCTATTCCGCGCTCACAGCCAGAAACCTGGGGAGGAACCCAGGGGTGATCACCAGTGCGGGTCCCGACTTGGAGCTGGGTCGTCTTTTGGGCGGGATAGACCTGGTTTGTATCCCGTCACCGGTCACCACCACCTTCGTCAACGTCTACGAGGCCGAACGGCGGCACCAGCGCATAGATGCAGTAGCCGAAAGCATTTGTGAGAATAGCATCCCGTCCGCTTGGAGACGGATACCGATAGTTCATCTGGGCCCCATAGTCGGTGAGTTTGAGGAGGACCTGATCGAACTTTTCCCCTCCTCACTCGTGGGTCTTACCCCGCAGGGCTATCTCAGAAAGTGGGACCATCAGGGTCGGGTATCCCCTCGGGCTTGGACGAGGGCCGGCCAGTTCCTCCCACACATAGACGCACTAATCGTCAGCGAGGATGACTTGGCAGGTGAGGCCGGCGCATTGAGATCGCAACTGGGCCTCCCCGGCGTGGCCGTGGTGACCGAGGGTGCGGGTGGCGCCACCCTGTACCACCGGGGGAAGGCCATCCATGTTTTCCCCCGCAAGACCCGGGTGCTTGATCCCACTGGCGCCGGTGACGTGTTTGCGGCCGCCTTCCTGGTGAGGCTGGCGGAGACCGACGACCCTCACGAAGCTGCTCGTTTTGCCAACGTCGCTGCCTCGCTATCCGTGGAGAAAGCAGGAGTCGCCTCCGCACCAGACCGCGGGGAGATAGAAGCAGCCCTGAGCGATACACCATGACCCAGACCTACGCCTTTGCGAACCAAAAAGGTGGGGTGGGCAAGACCACTACCGCCATCAACCTGGCAGCCTACCTGGCTACCAAGGGGAAGAGACTGCTTCTGGTAGACATTGATCCCCAGGCCAACGCCACCAGCAGTCTGGGCGTAGACAAGAACCACCTTCGCCTCTCTATCTACGAG
>DATKVP010000425.1:0-3266 GCA_035530015.1 Anaerolineae bacterium
CTGCGTGACCCAGAGGCGTATCCACATTCTCGGTGATAGCTACCGTGATCGCACCCCTGGCCCTGGCTCGCTCCAGCGCATCGTATACGAAGCCCGTACCGCCGCTGGCGGAGATGCCGATCACCACGTCCCCCTCGCTGACCGCCAGGGACACGTACCGGGATAGCCCCGCCTCTTCCTCTCCCGTGCCTTTGGCGAAGCTGACCGGCTGCATGTCACCCAGGTTGTTGGTGAAAACCATGATCGGCAAACCGGTCTCTGACCCCTGTCCCGCCATCTCCATGGCTACCAGTGCGCTTGCCCCGGCACCTGTCACGACGATCTTGTTGCCGGCCTCGATGCACTCTCGCAGGATGCCGACTACCTTCTCCATAGCCGGGACTGCCACCTCCAGCGTGGCCAGTATGCCCTCGGCATCCTGGCGCAAGACGCGCGCGATCCTCTCGCGCGTGGACTCACACCCCGAGAGATCTACGCTGACCATCATCGGTTTCGACACGTCGATGACCTGACCTACCGTGTCAATAAGCACGTAGTCTCCGTACGGGTAAGCAGTGAACTCAAGAGTGGTGCCAGGGAGGTTGCCCGTGGCGAGGTCCAGGCCTGTGAGGTTGCTGATGAGACTGGTCTTGCCGCTATTGAACACGCCCAATACGGCGATCCGGTCCTGCGGGGCGAAGGTCTCTGCAAGCCGGGTTCGAATCGCTTCCATGCCCTCCATGGAGCTCATGGAGGCGGGCAGGAGCTCCTGGCCGAGCTCCTCCTCCACCGCAGCCCGTCCAGCGCCATCTACCAGGTCTGTCTTGTTGGCGACGCCAAAGAAAGGAATCCCCACCTCCTCGACGGCCTCCAGGAAGACCCTCATTGTGCTCACCTGCGGATCGACCATGTTGACCATGAGGATCGCACCCTGGGGGTCGAAAGTCTCAAAAGGGGTGGAGATCTTCTTCAGCACTCTCTTGGTGTGCATGTGTGCCCCTCCTATCATGCGGTTGCCAAACCTCTCCTGCACACGAAGTCCGGCATCTTGAGATGTGCTGCGCACACTCGTCGCGTCCGAGTACGCGCCACGTCTCTGCTACTGGACCCCCTTTGTCCCAACGGTCGCCCGCAGGTCTTGAGGGAATCCTTCGTCCTAGGAGGGGAAGACCAGGAGCGTAGCTACTCCTGAGGGGCATCCGCCGAACTCTCGATTTTCCCGCTCTGCTGTGTCGAACCGAGCGGTTGGCCCCGCCTTGCGTTGGGGAACCCCTACCTCGTCAACTGGAAGCATCCAGTCCCGGCGCTAACTTCCCCCTTGTCCATTCCTCTCAACTACATCCGCATCACCTCCTTACAAGTTGAGTCCATTATAGCAGGGCGCACGACTACCTGCAACCATGACCGTTTCCCGCGAAGTGGTCCACCACAGCCGCGATGCTCCCTGCCGTGACCACTGGAGCATCCAGCGAAGCATCCATATCCGTCCTGGCTACGCCGTCCAGGGTCACCTGCCCTTGCGACTCGAACATCGCCCGCGGGATGAACGCAGCGTCTCCCAAGTCCCGGCCCTTGAGGGCAGACACTACATCCCTGCCCGCCAGGAGTCCCGAGACGGTGACTGTCGCCCCGAGGAAGTCATTCGCTACGGGCAAGATTGTTATGTCAAGCCCTGCTTCCTCCCTGAGCTCTCCGCATATCCTCCCCAGCGTCGGCGCGATCAGCGTTCCGCAGACCATAGTGCCCCTGCCGCTCACTCGGGGACTGGCGCATATGCTCTTCAGCGCCTCCCAATCGTCGAGCAACTGTCGCACTAGGCCGATGCCATTCTCCAGTTGGGGAAAACCATCGTACTCCTCCGCGGGAGGAACGGCATACCCAGTCCGCAGATGCAGTTCATCAGACGCATACACTAGGCCGACGCCCAACTCTCTGCGGTTCTGCTTCTGCCAGGGGACGATCATCTCCAAGATCGCTCGCTCTTCCTCCCTGGTGAGCGGCCGGACGTCGCCCCTGTGATACCTGGTCAAGCCCACCGGCACAACGCCGATCGATCTCACGGCGGGGTGCAGCGCCGTGAGATCGCCCATTGTTCGCTGGAGCTGCTCCCCGTCGTTGAACCCGGGTATGACCACGATCTGGGTGTGCATCTCGATGCCCATCTCCGCCAGGCGCTGTAGCTGCTGCCCCATGTCGGGCACGCGAGGGTTGCACAGCATGTGACGCCTGGTGTCCAGATGGGTGGAGTGGACCGAGATGTAGAGGGGGCTCAGATGTTGCTCAGCAACACGCTCCCAGTCTTCCTCAGTCCAGTTGGTCAGGGTGATGAAGTTGCCATGAAGGAAGGAGTAGCGATAGTCGTCGTCCTTGACGTAGAGGGAGGGTCGCAGTCCCGGAGGCATCTGGTCCACGAAGCAGAAAGTGCATTTGTTGTGACAGCGGCGGAGCCCATCGAACACGTCCTCCGTGAAAGTGACCCCGAGGTCCTCACCGTATTCCCTGTCTACGACCAGAGCGAGCCAGTTACTGCCTCGCTCTATCTCCAACTCCAACCGCTCCTCGGCCGCGTAGAAGTGGTAGTCAATGACATCGCGCAGGACATGGCCGTCGATACTCACCAGCCGGTCCCCTGGCCGAAGGTCCGATCTATCGGCCAGACTGCCCTTTTCCACACCAGCTATCAGCCCGCCGCTCAGCCCCTCACTCCCCCTTTGCTGAATACCGGCCGTCCGCCCTTGCTCTCTGCCGGTGGCGCAGCGCAGTATCTGCCGTCATAGGGCCGCAGATACTCCTCAGTCGCGGCAGAGAGATCACTGTAGTAGCCCCGATACTCCTCGGGCAGCAGCGCGGCGATGCGGTACATCATCTCGTGTGTCATCTGGGTCAACTGCTCTCTGGTCAGCTTGCCCTCGCCCGGCTCGAAGATGAAAGGTTTGCCGAACACTACCCTCACCCTGGTCCGCCGCAATTTTCGAAGCTGGTGCCAGAACTCCTCTTGACCCCAGATGGCAACAGGGATGATCGGCGCGCCTGATCTCACGGCGATGTATGAGAGGCCGTCTTTTCCCTCTTGCAGCGCGTTCGTCTTGCTCCTTGTACCCTCGGGCGCCGCCATCAGCACCTTTCCCTGTTTGAGCACCCTCAGCGCCGTGCGCAGGGCCTGGCGGTCCACCTCGCCCCGCCTGACGGGGAAGGTACCATACGCCCTGAACAGGGTCGAAAGCACGGGGACGTGGTAGTTCTCCACCTTGGACATGCCCACGATCTCCCGCTTGATGAAGGCCGCC